>DASQCE010000358.1:0-11413 GCA_035634855.1 Mycobacterium sp. | reverse complement strand
CGCATTCCCGTACTTTGCCGTGTTGACCTACGGCGGACAGGCGCTGATCTTCATCGCCATCGTGCTTTCGATGATCGTGCACGCGATGATGTACGGCCCGCAGGCCGCGCTGATCGGTGAGAGCTTCCCGACGCATCTACGCTATGGCGGCGCCGGCCTCGGCTACCAATTGGCATCGGTATTCGCGGGAGGACCCGCTCCGCTGGTGGCGACCTGGCTGCTCCACGAGACCGGGACGCCGTTCTCGATCTCGGTTTACATCGTCGTGGCTGCGGTCGTCACGGTGGTCTGTTGCCTCGCCCTGGCCGACCGTTCGCGGGTGAACATCGACGACGCGACAGTCTACAGTCGCGCCTGAACAAGGCAGCCGACGCTCATAACGTCGTCTTGATCGGCGCCGGCTTGGACGCGATCTCGTTGAGCACCTGAATATTCCGGACCACGTCGCGGCTTTCCCGCTCGGCGATCTCGTCAACCGTCGCCTGAATCAGGCCTATCACCCCCGGGGGGTAGTAGATCAGGTCTGCCTGGGCCGCCACCTTGCGATCCCGCGCCCAAATGGTCACCGGCCGGGCGAACCCCGGTACCACGGCCAGCACCATCGCGAACCGCCATGCGCTGTCACGCATAGCGGCGACCGCCTGATTGACCAGAAAGATCTCGTTACCGGCCAGGCACTGGTAGAGCTCGGCCAAATCAGGCGACAGTTGATTGATGTCGTCGACCACACCTTGGACCTGGCTCGCCAAGACGGCGTTGATGGTGTTGAAGTCGCTGTGCAGTTTGGGCAGTTTCATTGCCGGAGCGATGTTCTGGGCCGTGATCCCCAGATCCAGGTCGATATGGGCGTTCACTCCGGCCAGCATGTGCTGCAAGATGATCAGGTCGTCACGATCGGCGGCATCGAACGTCTTTTGCCACGACCGTGTCGGTCGCGGGAATTCGTTCGGGTGGAAATGGCCGTTCAGCGCATCGAAGTACCGACTTGCGAATGAGGCGTCGAATAGCTCCATCCTGGGCCCGTCCTCGAACGCGCCGTTCTTCACCGCGACAGCCACGGCGATCGTTATCCGCTTGTACAACGCTGCGAAGTACCCCAGCCGGCTCGATGCCGCGATTGACCACTCGATGACGGAGTCGAGCGCCGACACCACTGCATCCAGTCTCGACATCGGCGGTATCGGCGTGGGAGGCGGGGGTGTAACGACCATCAGCTGAGTATGACGCCAATCGTTCTGTGCCGCGGTGTAATTGGTTAGCTGACCGTACTTGCTGCTGGCGCGCCCGGCTCACTTGTCGGCTCGGCGCGCCCGTGCACGACGTTTCCCTTCGTGCATGGCTGCCACTCGAGCGACTGGAATCGTGCGACCGTGCTCGATGAGGTCGCTCGGCAGTCGCTGTGGTTCGGGCATCGTCGCGGCCCACGGGTCGCGCCCGGCAAGGGCGTCGATCGCTGTGTGCACCGTGAAGTCGGCGGGGCTGACGTGGTCGAGTTCGGACCAGTCCACTGGATACGACACCGGTGTGCCTGGGCGTAGGCGGGGGCTATACACCGCGACGACAGTCGCACCTCCGGCGCGAGTCGAATCCACGAACACTTTTCCTGCGCGGTCCTCGACGATGAAAGCCGTTGTGGCCAAGGCCGGATCGAGTGCCTCGGCCCGGGCGGCCAGCGCGCGCGTGGCCGCGGCCACATCATCGACCGGGGCACGGGCGTCGATCGGCACGAACACATGGATTCCCTTCGCGCCGCTGGTCTTGACCGCGCCCGCTAAGCCGCTGTCCGCCAGAGCCTGACGCACCAGGAAGGCAACGGCCACCACGGCGTGGAAATCGTCGTCGGCGGGTGGGTCCAGGTCGAGCACCAAGTGCGTGGGCCGGTAGATGTTGTCGGCCAGGCCCAGGCTGGGGTGGTACTCAACGGCGCGCTGATTGGCCAGCCACATCAGAGTGCGCCGATCGTCACAGAGCGGGTAGCGCACTTCTCTTTTGGAGGCCTCTGCCCAGATCGGCACCGTCTTGACCCAATCCGGGGTGTATTTGGGCGCATTCTTCTGCATGAACGGCGCCTGCCCGCGCAGCACGCGCAACACGGTCAGCGGCCTGCCGACCAGTCCGGGCAACATCCGGTCCGCCACCGCATCCAAATAGTCGACCAAGTCCCGCTTGGTCGCCCGGGCATCTGGGCTCAGCGGTTGATCGAGATTGGTCAGCTCGACCCCGGCGCGCTGCTCTCCGGCGCTCATACACCGACCCTATGCGGGCGCACCACGCCATCTCGTGAATGCCGGCGTGCGTTTCACGTTTGGGGGTCGCGGGTATCGCGGCGGTGAGCGAATAGCGCCTCCTGCGACGGGAATCACCGTGACACTGACTTCGCGTCCCTTCTCGGATGAGGGATACATGCGCGACCGGATGCGTGTGCGCCCAGATGCACGGCCGTCCGCCGACGACGCGCCGAC
Source organism: Mycobacterium sp. (assembly GCA_035634855.1). GTDB lineage: Bacteria > Actinomycetota > Actinomycetes > Mycobacteriales > Mycobacteriaceae > Mycobacterium. The sequence goes on along the minus strand of DASQCE010000358.1, from coordinate 8,951 downwards.
GGGACCGATCCCGCGCGTCGCGGTGGCCACCCAACTGCCGCGTTCGAAAGGGCAGACCAAGGCAGCCGTGCCGCCTGGCCGTCATCCGGCACGGGTTCTGCTGATCATCGGCCTCGCTCAGCTCATGGTGGTGCTCGACACCACGATCGTGAACATCGCGTTGCCGTCGGCGCAGAGCGCGCTGGGCTTCGGCACGGAAAGTCGCCAGTGGATCGTCACCGCATACTCGCTGGCCTTCGGTGCACTGCTGCTCATCGGCGGCCGGTTGTCCGACATCATCGGCAGGCGTCGGACCTTGCTCGTCGGCTTGCTCGGCTTCGCCGCAGCGTCCGCGGTTGGCGGGGCCGCCGTGGGGTTCGGCATGCTGGTTGCCGCGCGCGCCGCCCAGGGTATTTTCGCCGCGATACTGGCGCCGGCAGCGCTTTCCACACTCAATGTGACATTCACTGAGGGGCGGGAACGCAGCCGCGCGTTTGGGATCTACGCCGCAATCGCCGCCGGCGGCGCAGTGGTGGGGCTGCTGCTCGGCGGCGCGCTGACCGAGTGGCTGTCCTGGCGGTGGTGCCTCTACGTCAACCTTCTCTTCGCCCTGCCCGCGGCCGCCCTCGTCTTCACCTCCCTGCCGGCCAAGGAAATCGCCGCCGCGCGGGCGCGTCGGCTCGATTGGCCTGGCGTGCTTGCGGTTTCGGGAGGCCTCTTCTGTCTGGTGTACGGGCTGTCCAATGCCCAGACCGACTCGTGGACCGCGCCGCTCACCATCGGCATGTTCATAGCCAGCGCGGCGCTGCTGGCGCTGTTCGTACCGATCGAGGCCCGCGCTGCACAGCCGCTTCTGCCGTTGCACATCGTCGCTGACCGCAACCGCGTCGGGTCGTATCTGGCGATCGGGCTCGCGTTCTGCAGCATGTTCGGCGTGTTCTTGTTCCTCACCTACTACCTACAGCAGAACCTGCGTTACAGCCCGCTGATGACCGGTGTCGCGTTTCTGCCGTTCGCGGCAGGAATCGCTGTCTCGGCAGGTCTGGCCAACACACAGCTGGTACCGCGGTTTGGACCGAGACCGCTGGTTCCGGCCGGAATGACGACGGCCGCGGCGGGCATGTTCTGGTTGCAGCATCTGACTGAGTCGTCGACATATGCGGCCGACGTGCTGGGACCGCTGATTGTGCTGGGTTTGGGCGTCGGAATGACCTTCGCCCCTGCCATCGCTACCGCCACCGCAGGGGTGCCCGACGACGATGCGGGTGTCGGCTCGGCGATGGTCAACACCAGCCAGCAGATCGGCGGTGCGATCGGCACAGCCGTGCTGTCGACCATCTTCACGTCAGCGCTCACCCGCTACATGACGAGCCACCCGCCGGGCCCGCGGGCGCACCCCGCGGCCGCCATTCACGGCTACACCGTGGCCTTCAGTGTTGCCTGCGGACTGTTTCTCGTGGGGGCAGTGATCACCGCGACGCTGCTGCGCAGTGGTCAACTGCCCACCCAAAATGCCGACGAGCGAGGCACCGCCGACGACGAGGCGCCAACGAACGGCAGTGCGGACGTGGCCGCATTGCAGCGCCGCATCGCCGAGTTGGAAACCGAAAATCGGCGCCTCCAGGAGGTTTTGCACATACGCGCGGTCGCTGCTCGGACACAGGACTGAACCCTCACATGCCCCGGGCCGGCGGTGTGAGGCCTTTGTTGCAACCGGGCAACGCGCAGACATCGGCCGCGAAACGACGACGGCTTTCACTCACGCCATGGCCAGTATCTACGCTCAGATCGGCGGCCATGAGGCGCTCGAATCCGTTGTCGCCGACTTCTACGATCGTGTCCTGGCGGATGACGAGCCAGGTACATCAGGTCCGCGGGATCACCACTCACCACTTCACTCTTGTCGCCGTGCATCTCGCGTCTGCCCGGCGTTCCCGACGGCATTACCGAACAGATCCTCGCGGCGATCTCCCCGCTTCGTGACGTGATCGCGACCGGCAGCTCGGTATAGCCCGCTGAACTGTCAGGTGCGTGTCTCACGGACCTAACGATTCTGTTGTGTCTCGGCGTCGACGCTCGCGAAAATAAGGTTGACGTGGTGTCGTGAGAGGTGATGTCGTCCGTCAGGATTGCTGTGCCCCGCGCGACCGTCGCCGCGGCGGCGTGCTCGGTGCTGCTCGCGATCGGATTACCTTCTGCCACTGCCACTGCCGCACCCACCACCGACGACCAGGGTTACGTCGATTCCACCGCGCGGTGTAGTTCGCCGGCCACGGCGGTCCTGTTCGGCAGCACGGATACTTCGCGCGTAGCGATCTGCAAGACATCCGGCGGCCAGTATGAATACCGTGGCGTGCGGGTGCGTGATGGCGCCAAGCTGATCGTCCCTGCCTCGCAATCGGGCGACGGATTCGTCGCCGATAACGATGGAGTCACCTACCTACTGACAGCGAGATCTCTGGTAATCAACTTGGGCGACAAGGTGATTCGCGAGGAACCGGTGGTGGACTTCCATAGGCCGGGCACGCCCGCAGCGCCGGCGGCACCGCCGCCGACGACAACGCCGACCACGCCATTGCCACCTCCGCTGCCCGCTGAGGTGGGCGGCGGCCGGTAGCTGCGCGGGCTGGCCAGCACGAGATTGCCGGAAAGCGGGCCGACGACGTCGCTGCCCAGCGTAAGCGTGCAGTTGATGCGGTCAGCCACGATGAACAGGCCGTGACAGCGGCCGCCGAAAAGAGGAACCAGGTGCATCGTCGACCCACATCTCATCGACGACAGGGTCGAGCTCGCGCCGGCACACATTGCGCACGGCATCCTCGAGCCCCGGGGCTCGTACGTCCACAGCAGTTCCTGCAAACAGGTCGCGGGAAAAGGCTTGCTCGGTCACCACCATGACTTACCCACGGCCACAGCGAGGCACTCCACAGCCGCCGGACTTACCGTCGGGTAAGTATCAGTGTACAGTTGTTCACCGAAGTGAGGCGTTACCTTCACTGGGCGGGCACAGAAAGGACGAGTGGCTGTGTCGTTTTCTCTTGAACTGTCTGAGGACGTGATCCAGGTCAGGGACTGGGTTCACGAGTTCGCGGCGACCGTCGTGCGCCCCGCAGCGGCGGAGTGGGATGAGCGCGAGGAAACACCGTGGCCAATCATCCAGGAGGCGGCCAAGGTCGGTCTCTACTCCATGGAGCTGTTCGCCACGCAAGCCGCCGAACCAACCGGCATCGGGATGTTGACCGTGTTCGAGGAGCTGTTCTGGGGCGATGCCGGCATCGCGTTGTCGATCCTGGGCACCGGCTTAGCTGCCGCATCGCTTGCCTCCAACGGCACTCCCGAACAGCTCGGCGAATGGCTTCCGCAGATGTTCGGCACGGCTGAGGATCCGCTGCTTGCATCGTTCTGTTCATCGGAACCCGGCGCGGGCTCCGATGTGGGCGCTATCCTCACACGTGCGCGCTACGACGAAGCCGACGACGAGTGGGTGCTCAACGGTGTGAAGACCTGGGCCACCAACGGCGGAATTGCCAACGTGCACATCGTCGTTGCGTCGGTCCATCCTGAACTCGGTACCCGCGGGCAAGCCACGTTCATCATTCCGCCGAATACGCCAGGGTTCAAACAGGGACAGAAGTTCAAGAAGCACGGAATTCGCGCCTCGCACACCGCTGAGGTGATTCTCGAGGACGTCCGGATCCCTGGTCGACTGATCGTCGGCGGCAAGGAAAAGTTCGATGAGCGCGTCGCCCGTAGCCGCGAAGGCCAAAGTGCTGCTGGCCAAGCGGCGATGAAGACGTTCGAACGGACGCGCCCGTCGGTCGGCGCGATGGCGCTCGGGGTGGCCCGCGCAGCGTACGAATACGCGCTGGAGTACGCACAGCAGCGAGAGCAGTTCGGCCGCAAGATCGCCGACTTCCAGGCAATCGCGTTCAAGCTGGCCGACATGAAGACCCGCGTCGATGCCGCGCGGCTGCTGGTGTGGCGCGCCGGCTGGATGGCACGCAACAACAAGCCCTTCACCAACGCCGAAGGATCGATGGCCAAACTCGTGGCCAGCGAGACCGCGGTCTACGTGACCGATGAGGCCATTCAAATCCTCGGCGGTAATGGCTATACGCGTGAGTACCCGGTCGAGCGCATGCACCGAGACGCGAAGATCTTCACGATCTTCGAGGGCACCAGTGAGATCCAGCGGCTCGTCATGGGCAGGGCGATCACCGGACTCCCCATCAGATAGCGGCTATCCGGTCGGCGTGAACGAAAAGACAAGCACGACAAAGGCCGCGATCAACAGCAGCCACGCCACCACAGGAACGAGAATTCGGCCGCGGCGGCGTGCGGTGAAGAAGGACAGCACGACCGTGACAACCGCGACGGCGGGCGCCCCATATTGGATGAGTGTGAAGCCCAGTTCACCGGGACCCTGGCGCGGACACAGCTGATCGGTGCATCCGGCAGTGCCGAGGATCTGCATGTAGAGGAACACGACGACCGCGATTGCACCCGGAATTGTCGCTAGGGCGAGTATCCAGTTCATTACGCGCCCGGCACGGCCCAGTTCAGTGTCGTTGGTGCCCCGCCGGTCGGTCGCAGTCATGCTGGTCACCTACCCGACCGCAGTTAGTCCAAAACGGGCGCGCGCCCGCCCGGCGTGTCTCTCGGAACTGTATAGTTCCGAGAAATGAGCGATACGTCGCGCCGCAAGCGCACGCGCAATCCGGCACGCTTCGATCGATCGCTGGACGGGGCAATCCTCAGCGCAGTGCTCGAAGGTCTCGCCGAACGGGGCTACGACCGGATGAGCATGGACGACGTCGCGACGCGTGCACGAGTCGGCAAGGCGGCGATCTATCGCCGCTGGCCGTCAAAGGCTGTGGTGGTGGCCGATGCGATTGCTCATTGGCGGCGGGGCCTCGGCTCCGTCCAACCGCCCAACACGGGGAGCCTTCGTGGGGACATCGACGCGCTGGCGGTCGCCGTTCCCGACTTGAATGAGGCCGAGGTGGGCACGATGAAGGTGGTCATCGGCGTGGCCACCGCCGCCACCCACGATCCGGTTCTGGCGGCGGCGCTGGACGAACTGGTGCTATCGCAGCCGCGTCGGATGATCGGCGTGGTGCTCGACAACGCGGTCGCCCGCGGTGAGATCCCCGCAGGCCGCGACCTTGCGCTGATCGGCGACGCCGCGCTGGGGTTGAACATCCTGCGGGCGATCACGGGTCGGCCGATCGATCGGGTCTTCATCCGGCGTGTCCTCGAGGACCTGATCCTGCCGCTGGCGACCGCGCCGGCCGACAGATAACGCCCTTGCGCGCTCAAGCTTCGCGGCGCACAATCGCCCCGCGCGGAACTAGTTGGTTCCGCCTGATCGATCCGATCGAGAGGGGTAATCGCATGGATGTTCGTCGTACCCCCGTGCTCATCGTCGGCGCGGGCGTCGGAGGTCTCGCCACGTCCACCTTGCTCGCCAAACACCGGATCCCGTCACTTCTAGTGGAACGGCGGCAGGAGGTCTTCATCTATCCGAAAGCCCGCAACCTGAGCTTCCGCACCTTGGAGGTCCTTCGCGGGCTCGGCGTCGGCGACGAGGTCCATGCCGTGGCCGACGGCGTCTCGTCCATGGTTGTGAAGTCGACGCTCAACAGCACCGAGCAACGACAGGCGCTGGACATCGACGCCATATTCGCCGGCATGGCCGAACTCAGTCCCGAGCCTGCCGCACAATACTGCCCGCAGAGCAGTTTGGAACCGATCCTGCTGGCCTATGCCCGGGAACACGGCAGCGAGGCGCGATATGGCACCGAGCTGCTGTCCTTCGAACAGCACGAGGCAGGTGTGAGCGCTGTAGTGCGTGACGTGGAGTCGGAGCGACTGGAAACGGTTCACGCCGACTTTCTCGTCGCCGCCGATGGTGTGCACAGCCCGGTGCGCCAGGCGCTCGGCGTGCACACGACCGGGTTTGGCCCACTACCGATCTATGTGGTGTTCGTCTACTTCCACGCTCCGTGGCGCACATTTGTGTCGGAGCTCAGCGACGGGGACACGGTGCAGGTCGAAAACCCTTCGGTGCAAGGAATATTCGTTCCGATCGCAGGGGACCATGGCATGTTCATCACCACGTACTATCCTGAGAGGGGTGAGACGGCTGCGCAGTTCACACCGCATCGATGCCGCGAACTGATCCTCGATGCCGTCGGCGAAGACTGTGACGTCGAGATTCTGCAGGTTGCTGCCTGGCAGCCGTATGAACAAGTCGCAAACCAATTCCGGTGCAGGCGAGTGTTTCTCGTCGGTGACTCGGCACACACGATGCCTCCGTTCAAGGCCGGCGGAGCAAACACCGCGATCCAGAGTGCGCACAACCTCGCGTGGAAGCTCGCCGCAGTCATAACTGGCGCCGCCGAACCAACGTTGCTCGACACTTTCCACGCCGAACGTCACCCGGTCGGAAGGTTCAGCGCTCGGCAGTCGTTGACCGGACCGACGCTAGCCGTGCTTGGGTTGGACAAAGAAGGTCCGGGATTGCCGACCGACGAAGAGGTGCCGATGTTCAATCTGCTCATCGGATATCAGTACCGGTCGACCGCGGTGTTAGCCGGCGACTCGGCGATCGCTGATCCCAGCCGGCTGCTGCTTGTCGACAGGCTGCGAGGACAGCCCGGCACCCGTGTCCCGCACGCATGGCTGCACCGCGGTGACCACCGCATCTCGACTCTCGATCTGCTCGGCCCCGGATTCACGGTGCTGACGGGAGATGCCGGCGACCCTTGGTGCGCGAGCGCTGCTTTCGCGTCTGTCGCCCTCGGTGTACCGGTTGGCGCGCACCGAATCGGTGCTGCGAGCGACATCGTCGACGTCGACGGGCAATGGGCCGCGCGCGTCGGACTCACGCCAGAAGGCGCACTGTTGGTTCGTCCCGATGACGTCGTGGGGTGGCGGGTGGACAACATCCCGGCTGACCCGGACGGGCAGCTTCGTCAGGCACTTTCCGCCATCCTGGGCCGAGGACTGCGTCTATAGCGCGCGTATCCCCGTGTACACCAACAACAAACCAACGGCCGTGAGGAAGCCGGCCATCAGGATGGCGTGCTGTCGTTCCATCCACTGCTTCAGCCGCTCGAGTTGATGATCGACGCGCTCACCGGCGACGGCGTAGGCGAGTATCGGAACCAGGACCGACGAACCCGCGATGACGGTGTAGTAGACGACGGCCACCCACGTGCCCGGCGCGCCCGACGACGCCGCGCCGATCACCAACCCCGCTGCGGCGTTCATCACGAGCACCTTGGGATTGACCAGAATCAGCCCCACTGCAATTGCGCCGGCACCGATGGGTGTCATCTTGCTCAGCCGGTCCAACCACGCGGGCTGCTTGGTGACCTGGTGGCGGGTCAGCCACCGCCATCCGCCGAGTGCGACCAGCGCGATGCCGACCGCGATCCGGACCCACGCCGCCCAGGCCGGCGCCGGTCGGTTGAGCCCGTCGAGCAGGCGCGGCAACTGCACGAAAACGGCCGTCGTCGCTGCCAGCCCCACTAGCCAGCCGAACATGAAGGCCAGGCCGGTGGGTCGGGCGCGATCAGACTGCAGCACCAGAACGATTGCCGGGATGATCGTCAGTGGCGACATGGCGACCACCAGCGCCAGCGGAATCAGCTGGCCGAGCACCGCCGCCCAAGTACCCGACATGGGCAGCGATCTTAATCAGCTATGGCGAGATCAGCGGGCCGTCAGCGCAGGGGCCGCGACCGCGGCTTGTGCCGGCCGTGTACCAGGAAGGCCAGCCAACGAAGGTCGAGAAGCACTGAAGATCGGTCCTGTCTCTAGGCGCTCTTGGTAAGGAGCGGAAGGAGCCGGCGGCGTTCGAGCATGGCGTCGGCGAAATTGTGGAGTGCGTCCGCGACCGATTCGACCGTCGGCAGCTCAACCCGGTCGTCGAAAATGCGGACCGCGCGGGTGACCGGTTGGCTCGCGATCAACGACCATTCGACACCCGCGGCGCTGCAGGCGTCGTCGACATCGCACAACACCGAAACGATGTGCGGAGTAGCGGAACTCACTCCGCTCAGATCCAGCACGACCGGCTTCTCCCGTAAGACGAAGCGCTTGGTGTACTGACTGACCTTTTCGAGGTTCGCGTCGTCGAGATCGCCGGTGACCGTCACCACGGTCGCCAACTGGCGGCTGCACGCCCGGATCTGGGCGCCGTCGCAGTCGAATGCCGGATTGCCGTACATGTGCAGCCTCCCCTCGATTGCCGATCTGTTACCGAAGGTACGGAGTCGATCTAAGGCAACGGGGAGTAACGGCTAATACTTTATTAAGAACCGATTTTGGATCGGTCAGCAAATCGCTCAGCGGCGGCGCATCCACTGCGGTCCGGAATAGTTCTCCCACGGGTTGTAATCGGCCAGCAGTGGCTCCTGCGGGGGCCGCTGGTCGTCAGGCACATGCTGCAGGTTGATCCGAATGCGGTACCAAATCGAACTGGGCCCGCGCATGCCGTCGACCAAAATGTCTGCAGGCTCCAGCGTTTCGGCTACTGACGGGTAACGTCCGCGCCAATCGTCCAGCGCGGCCATCGCCTCATCTTTGGTTTTTGTCCGCGCGATCTCGATCAGCGGCATCTTGGAGATGCGGCGCTTGACGTTTCCGCTTGATCCCCTCGCACCCTTCGGCGCCTTCTCGGCTGGTCCTAATCGGTCGGCGAGATCGAGCAGCGCGTCCAGCGTGCCGACGTGGTCGTCCATTCCCTCCCACGGATCGCCGTGGTCCGCGAAGCGCTTGGGCACGGTGGCGATGGTGAAATCCTCGGGCCGGCAGCCGGCGACTTCGTCCCATAGCAGCGGCGTCGACACCCTGGCGTCCGGTGTTGCCCGAACGGAGTACGCCGAGGCGACGGTGCGGTCGACTGCGTTCTGGTTGAAGTCGACGAACACGCCTTCGCGCTCCTCCTTCCACCACCGTGCCGT
>DASQCE010000357.1:0-3510 GCA_035634855.1 Mycobacterium sp. | reverse complement strand
CTGGGCGGATTCAACCTGTCGTCGCAACACCGTGTCGTGGGCCTGAGTGTAGTTGGTCGGCAAGCACTTCCGCCGGTGTTCTCCACCCGAGTGATTTGCGGGGCCGGTTGTTGAGTGCATCGGCAACCGCTTGAACTTCTCTGCGATCGTGGCGTGCGAGGTCTGTACCTTTCGGAAAGTATTGCCGCAGTAGCCCATTGGTGTTCTCGTTCGTCCCTCGTTGCCACGGACTGTAGGGATCGCAGAAGTAGACTGCGATCCCGGTGGCTTCAGTCAATTCGGCATGACGTGCCAGTTCCTTACCTCGGTCCCACGTCACTGACCTGCGCAGATGATCCGGCAACGGTGTCAGCGCCACCGCGAGTGCGTCCCGAACCGATTCTGATCCATACCCCGATAGCGCCGGCCCGTTCTTGACCGTCGCAGTTGTGCCGTAGCCGTCCTTGCGCGGCAGATGTAGCAGCGTCGTGAATCGGCTGGTCCGCTCGACGAGGGTGCCGACCGCGGAGCGGTTGAGGCCGATGATCAGGTCACCCTCCCAGTGTCCGGCTGTGGCCCGGTCATCGACCTCATCCGGGCGAGCGCCGATCGTCACGTCGTCGGTGATGAATCCGGTGCGTAGTTTCTTCGCCCTAGCCCGCGGCTTGCGCAGTGCCCTCCCGGTGCGCAAGCACGCCACCAGCGCCCGTTCCAAGGCCCCCCGTCCTTCGATAAAGAGGGACTGATAGATCGCTTCGTGAGAGATCCGCATCGACTCATCATCGGGGAAGTCGATGGGCAGCCGGTTGGAGATCTGCTGCGGGCTCCACGCGGTTGCCCACCGGCGATCGGCTCGCCGCGGCTTGTTGCGGCCCTTCCACGACGCGAACGGGCCCACCACCTCTCCGTTCTCGTCTCGCAGAACACCGGACAGCTTGTCCTGGACATACTCACGAAGGTGTTCATGCTCAACGAGTTTCGCCGTTTTAGGTCGTCGCGCGGCGAGGTCGGCCTTCCATTGCGCAATCGATGCCCGGTACTCGAGCTTGCCGTTGCGAGTGGCGGCGTTGCGACGCAGTTCCCGAGATATCGTCGACGGTGACCTTTTGATCCGGATCGCGATCTGACGCATGCTGATTCCCTGCGCTCGCATGACCGCGATGTCCTCTCGTTCGGAGAAGGACAGATATCTCCCCGACACCGGGGCCAGCTCGATTGGCGGCATTCCGCCAGCGTGTCGGAACCACCGCGATCCCACCGGAGCCGACACGCCGCACGCCACCGCCGCGTCCTCGCTGGTGAGCCCAGCCGCGATCTGCACCCAGAACGCCCGTTCGAGATCCCGACGTACCGGAGGCCGACCCGGCGACCGCATCACCGCCCGCCCCGTCAATGCCGCCGCCCAACCTGGTGGTCGTCCCATCGAAAGCACCTCCATCAGTGAGGTGTTGCGTCCACCGGTTGAACCTGGTCAGTACACGAGCGTGAGATTTGGTGAGACACTGTCACTTTCGGGTTTAAGACCGTCGGTCGGCAGTGTCGGTGCTGCCTACGATGACGCGTTGGCCGAGACCACGATCGGGTTGTACAAAAATGAGTGCATCCGCACCGAACTCACCGTTTCGGCGAGGCCTGCTGTGCACACTGGGCGACGTCGAACTCATCACCGCCGACTACGTCGCTGGTTTGGATATGTGGGTGATTTTCGGCGTGCCTGCTGGGATCCGGTGCAGTGGGCCCGGATGCTGTGGGCGGGAGGTTGTGGTGTTCGTGCCGTGCCTGGTTCGCCCGGTCGGTGCCGGCGGTGTCCCTCGGCTGGGGCATGGCCTGCTCGACGACTATCTGGAGATGGTTGCCGCCCGGGCGCGCCCGAATACGGTGCTGGCCACCGCGTTCGACCTGAAGGTCTTTTTCGCCGTGGTCGGCAGGGATCCGGTGGAGGTCAGCGAGGCGGACGTGCTGGGGTTCATCCGGTCCCAGCGGCAGCCGCGCCGCGGTGTGTCGGTGGTGCGTATCGAGGACGGTGAGGCGGGGTTGTCGGCGCGCACGATCAAGCGTCGTCTGGCCTCGGTCAGTGGCCTGTTCGAGTATCTGATCATCCGCGGTGTGGTCGCCAAGAATCCTGTGCCACACGGGTTGTCGACACGTCGCCCGAATCGCAGGGTGCCGCTGATCCGCACCCCGCGCACGTTGCCGCGGGTCATCGACCCGGGCGAGGCCGACGCCCTGCTCGCGGCGTTGCGCACCCATCGGGACCGGGCCATGGTGCAGGCCATGCTGCTGGGCGGGCTGCGCCGCTGCGAGGTGCTGGGGCTGCGGCTATGCGACGTGCAGCCCGGCGAGAAGCGGTTGTTCATCGCCGACGGCAAGGGCGGTCACGAACGGATCGTTCCGGTATCCCCGCGTTTCTTCACCACCTTGGCCGGCTACCTGGAGCTGGAGCGGCCCGAGACCGCCTCGACGGATCGCGCGTTCGTGGTGCTCAAGGGCCAACGTCGCGGATTGCCGCTGAGCGCGGCCGGGCTCGACGAGATCGTCGCCGGCGCGCGGCGGCGGGCCGGGATCGAACATCTGACCTGTCATCAGTTGCGGCACACCTGTTTCACCCGGCTGCGGGAGGCCGGGATGGCGCTGGAGGCGATCCAGGCCCAGGCCGGGCACCGTTCGATCGAATCCACCCGTATCTACCTGCATTTGGCCAACGACTGGCTCGCCGGCGAGTACCGGCGCGCGGTCGAGGCGATCGACGCGCAAGCGGTGCAGGCACCGTGATGGGCGCACCGCTGCCGCTGGCCGCAGACGACGCGGCGGTCGTCGAGGACTACCTCGCGGCGATGCGGGCCGCGGGGCGCAAGACGGGACTATCGACGACCCAGGCGGCGCACACCTGCCAGGCCAAGATCGGCCGCGGCGGCGGCTGGGGCGGGCTGACCGCGCAGCAGCAGCTCGACGCGATCGCCAAGGCGCCGTCGTTCACCTCCTGGCTGATGGTCACCGGCCGCATCACCGTGGATGCCGAACTGCTCAGCCGCACCGATCTGCGGCCGGGACTGCCGGGCCGCCGGTTCTGCGCCGCCGACTACCACTGGTTCACCCAAACATGTTCCCGGATCGGCATTTCCAGCAGGGACACCGCGGCGCAGTGGAACATCTTGGCGAAGATCACCGCGATCACCGGCGCGCCACCATGCGCGGTCACCGACGAACACTTCGACACCGCCCGCGTCGCGATGACCCTCGCCTACACCCGCCGCGGCAAACCCACCGCGGGCAAGAACGTGGCCGCGGTCTTCCACCGCTTGCGGCTGACCCTGTTTCACGCCGGCCGGCTCAGCACACTGCGCCGGCCGGTCTCGCACCCGCCCGTGGCGGTGACCGGATGGGCAACGGTTGCACCGGGATTCGCCGAGTCCGCGCACCGCTATGTCGAGCAGGTCACGGTGAGTCTGCGAGCGAGCACGGTCAAGGCCATCGAGCACGACCTGCGCGAGTTCGGCACCTGGCTGGCCGACACCCACCCCGAGGTGGGCA
>DASQCE010000356.1:0-5087 GCA_035634855.1 Mycobacterium sp. | reverse complement strand
GCGATGACCTATACCGCGAAGGTCAGGCGCAGCAGGACAAGGCCGATGCGCAGCGCAACGCCGCTCAGAAGGAGGCCGAGGCCGAAGCCGCCCGTGCCGCCGCAAAGACCGCCGAAAAGCGGCAGGAGGCCGAGCAGCGGTGACCCGACACCGAACACGGAAGACGCAAAGAGAGCCATGAGCCGTTCTTTGCGTCTTTTCGTGTTTCATGCCAAGAGTTTCCAGCTCGGCTATGAGCAGAGTCAGTCAAGAGGTGGCGTGCGTGACGGCGTCGTCCTCCGTGCGCCCGTCGCCTCGAATGCGGCCGCCAGGCGCAGCAGCGCGACGTCGTCGTGGGCGCGGCCGGCGATCGTAAGCCCCACCGGCATGCCGGTGTCGTCCATCGTGCCCATCGGTACGGTCACCGTGGGGATGCCAAGGTGGCGGATCGCCAAGTTCCCGTTGGCCACCCAGACGCCGTTGCGCCAACCGAGATTCGCCGACGACTCGTTGACGTCCATGTCCGCGGGGCCGACATCCGCAACCGCGGGGAAGACGACCGCGTCCAGGCTCAGCGCGTCCATCCACTGCTCGAGATCGACGCGCCGCGTCTCCTCGAGCCCGCGCACCCCCTCTTCCAGATGCGGAATGTCGAGAAATGATCCGATTGGGTGATCCCTGATGTACGCCGGATAGCTTGAGATGTCGTCGTCGAACCCGGTGTACCGGTCGGGCAACGCTCCCTGCGGGTGGGGGAAGATTAGTGAACCGTCGACGTCGGCCAAGCGGTTCAGCGCAGGGTCGCCGTTGTCGTCGAGAAAGTCGTCCCACGCCCACGCGCTGAGGTCGAGGAGCTCCCTGGCCAGGAATGCCGGACTCACCAGCCCCCGTGTGAAAATCGTTGGCGCGCCGGGCCGATCGCCTTCGTAGTTGCTCACCACAGGAAAGTCGACGTCGACGACCTCGGCACCGGCAGCCTCGAGGTCGCGCCGTGCCGCCTCGAACAACCCGAGCACCGACGGCCGCGTTTGGATGCGCTGACCGGTTGGCCCACCGATCCCCGGTGTGCGACCCGGCTCGGCAGTCCCGGCATCGGGATCGGCATTGACGTACATGCGTGGCACGCCGAACCGCCGCCCTGCGAGCACCTGCAGCGCCTCGTCACGACCCGTCGGCCGCAGCCGGGGATACGAGGCCGGCCGTACCTCACTGGGGTGTGGCAGCGCGATCCACGGCTGGCTCCGCCAGAAGTCTCCGCGCACCGTCGGGTCGTCGCCGACGATCACGTCGAGCGCCTCGAGCATGTCGGCCATCGTCCTGGTGTGTGGCACAACGACGTCCATCGTCGGCACCAGAGGCCATCCGCCCCGCGTGGAGATGACGCCGCGCGATGGCGTGTACGCGCACAGAGCGTTGTTCGACGCCGGGGCTCTGCCCGACGACCACGTCTCCTCGCCAATGCCGAAGGCGCAGAACGATGCGGCGGTGGAGGTGCCCGACCCGTTCGACGACCCGGACCCGAACGCAGCAGTGAGATAGTCGGCGTTATACGGGCTTTCCGCGCGCCCATACAATCCGCGCTGCATGCCGCCGTTGGCCATGGGTGGCATGTTGGTCAGCCCGATCAGGATCGCTCCGGCGTCGCGCAGCCGCTCGATCACAAACGCGTCGTGTCGGGCCACCAAGTCGGCGAACGCTGGACTACCCGCGGCCGTCGTGAGCCCGCGTGCGAGATAACTGTCCTTGGCCGTAAAGGGAATCCCGTCCAACGGGCCACGCGTCTGGCCACTCGCCCGGCGCTCGTCGGATGCCGCGGCGCCGGCACGGGCCTGCGGGTTCAGCACAACGACGGAATTCAATCGAATGCCGGCGTGATCATAGACGGCGATCCGCTCCAGGTAGCTTTCGAGCAGACCAACCGCGGTTGCTCGTCCCGAGTCGAGTGCGTGCCGCAGATCGGCGATGGACGCTTCGACGACGTCGAACGGTGAACTCACGGGCACGACTTCAGAACGTCGCGAATTCTTGCAGGCTGGCCGCCAACGGGATCGGCACGCGTGCCTTGATTCTGGTCCCGTCAGCAGTGTGCTCCGTGGCGTCGACGCGTCCGTCGGCATGTACCTTGTTGACGAGATCCCCGCGGTCATACGGAATCGTCACGTCGACCACGGTGTCTGTCGGGGTGATCAGTTCGGCCATCCGCTGCTGCAGCCGGTCCAGGCCGTCGCCGGTCCGCGCGGACACGAATACCGCGTCGGGCAGAGCGCGTCGCAGCTGAGCCAGCGCCAAACCTCCAGCTTCGTCGATCTTGTTGACCACCAACAATTCTGGAGCGGGTTTGCCATCGCGAACTGTGCCTGATGTCGCCGCCGTAGCGGCTCCGGAGATGACCTCGTTCACCACCTGCCGGACCGCGTTGATCTGGGCCAGCGGATTGACGTCTGAGCCGTCGACCACGTGCACCAGCAGATCGGCGTCGCCCACTTCTTCCAGCGTGGACCGGAACGCCTCGACCAGCTGGGTGGGCAGATGCCGCACGAACCCGACCGTGTCGGTGAGCACAAACGGCCTACCGTCGGCGAATTCCCCACGCCGCGTGGTGGGTTCGAGCGTCGCGAACAACGCGTTCTCAACCAGCACGCCCGCGCCGGTCAGCGCATTGAGCAGGCTGGACTTGCCTGCGTTGGTGTAGCCGACGATCGCGATCGACGGCACGTCGCTGGCGAGCCTGCGGCTGCGCTGGGTGTCGCGGGCCTGCTTCATATCTTTGATCTCGCGGCGCAGCTTGGACATTCGTTCGCGGATGCGGCGGCGATCGGTCTCGATCTTGGTCTCGCCGGGACCGCGCAGGCCGACGCCTCCGCCGCTGCCGCCCGCGCGTCCACCTGCCTGCCGCGACATCGACTCGCCCCAGCCGCGCAGTCTCGGCAGCATGTACTCCATCTGCGCCAGCGTCACCTGTGCCTTGCCTTCTCGGCTGGTGGCGTGCTGGGCGAAGATGTCGAGGATGAGCGCGGTGCGGTCGATGACCTTGACCTTGACCGCCTTCTCCAGCGCGGTCAGCTGAGCCGGGCTCAGCTCACCGTCGCAGATCACGGTGTCGGCGCCGGTGGCCACCACGACTTCGCGCAACTCCTGCGCCTTGCCCGAGCCGATGTAGGTCGAGGCGTCGGGCTTGTCGCGGCGTTGAATCAGGCCCTCGAGCACTTCCGAGCCCGCGGTCTCGGCGAGCGCGGCGAGCTCGGCCAGACTCGCTTTGGCATCGGCGGCACTGCCTTCGGTCCACACGCCGACCAGCACGACCCGCTCCAGCCGCAGCTGCCGGTACTCGACTTCGGAGACGTCGGCCAGTTCGGTGGATAGCCCAGCGACCCGGCGCAGGGCTGAGCGGTCCTCGAGGGCCAGCTCACCCGCGCTGGGTGTGTCGTTGAGGGGAGAATCGGGATACGTCATAGGCGATAACAGATTTGCACGGCTACCTCGGCTCGTGCACCCGAATTAACGCTGAGCAGCGCGCCACCATTCCTCCGACAGATCTCCCTGCGCCACCAGGACCGACGGGCCGCGCAGATAACTGCTGGCCTCGGTGACGGTAACCGTGACCTCCCCGCCGGGAATGCGCACCCGCAGCGCGCCCGTGGCGGCACCGTCGAATGCCAGCGCCGCGACGGCGGCGGCGACGGTTCCGGTGCCACAGGATCGCGTCTCTCCGACACCTCTCTCGTGTACCCGCATCGACACCGCCCCACCATGCGGCGCCGTCAAAACCTCGATGTTCACGCCTTCTGGGAACTGCGTGCGATCGAACGAAACCGGCGCGGCGACGTCGAGAGCCGCGAGCTCGTCGCCGGTCAGGTCAGCATCGACGCACGCCAGATGCGGGTTGCCGACATCGATGGCCAGGCCCGCGAATGGCCGACCGCCGACGATCGCCTCGCCCGCGCCCAGCTGGTTGGTCTTGCCCATTTCGACCGTGACGTCCGCGGTGGTGTCGTCCCACCGGTGCAGCACCACGGGGCGCGGCCCGGCCAATGAGCCGACGACGAACTCGTCGCGGCTCTCCAGCCCACAGGCCCGCAGGTAGTGGGCGAACACCCGAACGCCGTTGCCGCACATCTGCGCGATGGATCCGTCGGCATTGCGGTAGTCCATGTACCAATCGCCGGGCGCCACACCCTCGGGCACCCGGTCGAACACGCCGGCGGCCAACGCTGCCTCAGCCCTCGTCACCCGCAGCACCCCGTCGGCGCCCAGGCCCCGGCGACGGTCGCACAGCGCAGTCACCGCGGCAGGCGTCAACGACAACCGGCCATCGGGGTCGGGCAACAGCACGAAGTCGTTCTGGGTGCCGTGGCCCTTGGCGAACATCACGTGCTCAGGATACGTGGCGCCATATCCGCAGCGTGTGCTCGACGTGGTCGGGAGCGTCCCCGTCCAGCCAAACGATGCGGTGGTCACGGCGGAACCACGAGCGCTGGCGACGGACATAGCGGCGGGTGCCGAAGAAGGTCGGCTCGCGGGCGGCCGACCCATCGCCGCCCTGGTCGAGGTCGGCGAGCACCTGGGCATATCCCAGAGCACGCGACGCGGTGACTCCGTCGCGCAGGCCCGCGTCCAGCAGTCCCGTTGCCTCGCCGACAAGACCGTCGGCGAACATCTTGTCCGTCCGCTGCACCAGCCGCTCATCGAGACGAGCTGTGTCGGTATCCAATCCGATGATCGCGGTTTCCCACCTCGGCGTGCCGATCACCGGCGCCGAGGCCGCGAAGGGTTGCCCGGTGAGTTCGACGACCTCCAGCGCGCGCACGATACGGCGACCGTCAGTGGGCAGGATCGAGGAGGCGGCGTCGGCGTCGACCCGTGCGAGCTCCCGATGCAAGGCCGCGACCCCGCACTCGGCCAGCCGCCCCTCCCATTTGGCGCGCACGCAGGCGTCTGTTGCGGGAAACGACCATTCGTCGAGCAGCGACTGGATGTACATCATCGATCCCCCGACGATGATCGGAGCCGCGCCGCGGCCGGCGATCGCCTCGATGTCGGCGGCCGCGGCCTGCTGGTAGCGGGCGACGCTGGCCGTCTCGGTGACATCGAGTACGTCGAGCTGGTGA
>DASQCE010000355.1:0-5570 GCA_035634855.1 Mycobacterium sp. | reverse complement strand
ACGCGGTGAAAGGTTCGGTGTGCGTCCCTGGATCGTCTGGGCCACCGGACTACTCGCATACATCGTCGCCGTCCTCGACCGCACCACTCTTGGCGTTTCCGGTCTGGCTGCCGCCGATCGCTTCGGCGCCAGCCCGAGTCTGCTGTCCACGTTCGTGGTCCTTCAGGTCGTCGTGTATGCCGGCGCACAAGTGCCCGCCGGTCTGCTGCTCGACCGATTCGGCTCCAAGGCGCTCATTGTCTCCGGCGCCGCCGTCATGGCGTCGGGCCAGCTGCTGCTCGCGTTCACCGAATCCCTGCCCGCGGCGGTCGCGGCGCGGGCAGTGGTCGGCCTGGGGGACGCGGTGACGTTCATCTCCGTGCTCCAGCTGGTGCCGCACTGGTTCTCGCCACGGCAGGTTCCGCTGGTGACGCAGCTGACCGGCATCTGCGGGCAGCTCGGCCAAGTGCTCTCGGCTGTCCCGTTTTTAGCGCTGCTCGCCGGCGCGGGCTGGACCACCGCCTATGTGTCGGTCGCGGCCATCGGCGTGCTGTCAATGGTGCTGACCCTCGCGCTGGTGAAGAACACACCAAACGGTGTCGTGGTGCCGACACACACCACGTCGATCCGGGAAACGCTGGCCAGCGTCCAGACGGTGTGGCTGCGTCCGGGTACGCGGCTGGGTTTCTTCACCCACATGGGCACCCAGTTCTCCGTCACGGTGTTCGCGTTGATGTGGGGCGTTCCGTATCTGACGGAGGCCCAAGGTCTTTCGACGGGCGCGGCGGGAGGCCTGCTGACGATCTCGGTCGTCGCCGCCATCTCGTCGGGCATCGTCGTCGGGATCTTCACGGGCCGGTTACCGCATCGGCGGTCACGTCTGGTGCTCGGCATCATCGGCGCCAATGCGTTGGCGTGGACGGTGCTGCTGACCCTGCCGCACCGGGCGCCGGTGTGGCTGCTCGTCGCACTGATCGTCGTAATCTCCGTCGGCGGCCCCGGCTCGATGGTCGGCTTCGACTTCGCGCGCACGTTCAATCCGAGCGCGACGCTCGGCACCGCTCAGGGCATGGTCAACATGGGTGGCTTCGTCGCCTCGCTGCTGGTCATGCAGGCGATGGGCCTGATCCTCGATGTCGCAGGCGATTTCTCCTTCGACTCGTTCAGGCTCGCCTGGACCGTGCAGTACGCGGTCTGGATCCTCGCCGTGGTCGGCATCCTCATCACCCGCCGCAAGGCGCGCAGGCTGATGCGGTTGGAGGACGAGAGGATGCTGCTGGAGAGTTTGGACGCGCGCCCGGCGACGCGATAAGCGCTAGCGACTGCGGGCCGTCGAGCGTCGGTTCGCCTTCATGATCGCGGACACCAGCTCGTTCTTGCTCATGGTCGAGCGACCCGAGATATCGAGCTTTCGTGCGACTTCCACCAGGTGCTTCTTCGATGCGTTCGCGTCGACACCTTCAGCGGACTTGCCCTTCGGGTGGGGTCCACCGCTGCGCGCCCGGGAATCGGACGGCCCCTTTTGAGATTTCGGCTCCCAATGGTCGCCGACCTTTTCGAAGCTGTGCTTCAGCGCGTCGTAGGCGACGCGGTGTGCACGTTCACCTTCGCCGTACTGCTTGGCCGCAGTGTCGTGTGCCTTGGCGAACGTACGCTGCGCCTTGGCGGACGACTTTTTCAGTGTGCTCGGCAGCTCACTGTTCTTCGCAGCGCCACTCTTCGTTGTTTTCGGCATCGTGGTGCTCCTCCATCGAAAAGGCAGTTAGTAGCCGCCGAAGCCGGCATCACGTGCACGCGTGCCGCTTTCTTGACGCGCTGCGCACGTGGTGCGCAACCTCGAACGGCTACACACGTGGCGTACCCGGACGGCATGCAGCTAAACCAGCTAGGCAACTCTGCCGCTAAAAGTCTGACAGGCTCCTCGCGATCGCGTCTGCGGCGTGCCGATGCCCGAGCAATTCGTACCCGACCACCGTGACCATCGGGGCCAGCGTGACGACCAACAGGCAGTTGGCCATCGAGATGCCTGCGGCGGCCAGCCAGACGGCCACCACCAACACGACCAAGGTCAGCGCCAGGAGCAGCAGATGGAAGGGGTCCACCGTCCGCAGCAGCCATCCGTACAGGACGTAAACGGAAATGATGTACGCCGCGACCGGTAGAGCCACGGCCAACACTGTGTCCACCGAGCCGAGCTTCGAGTGGTGCTCGATGTAGTAGGCGGCCGCATGCAGTCCGGCCCCGGTCGCCACGATCGCCCCGAACGGCACGATGTGGAAGTAGCCGAAGAAGAACGACCGCTCGCGGTGAACGTGCAACAGGTCGGCCCCCGGCATCAGGAAATACGTCCACCACATCCCGAACGTGAGCCCGATGCCTGCGACCGCGACGAAGATCGCGTCGTACGACCATCCCTGCGCTCCGACGGCCGCCGAGACCGACGCAACCGTGCCAACCACGCCCTCCCCGAGCGCGATGATCGTCAGCAGGCTATAGCGCTCGGTGATGTGGTGCGCGTGCCACGGAGTGCCGCCCATGCGCTTCTCCGCCAGGAACGGGCCAAGGAATTCGAACCCAATCAACACCGCGACGATCGCGAAGGTGACAGGCAGCGACGTGTGAAGGAAGATGCCGCCGGCCCAGCCGACCTGCGCGACGGTGACGAACGCGACGTACGTCAGGCACGCCGAGCGCCGGTCCGGGTCTTGCTTGGCAGCACGTAACCACTGCCCCACCAACGAAATTCGCATCACCACATAGCCGGCCACCATGATCGTGGTGTCGACGTGTCCGCCGTGTTCGACCGAGGCGAACATCTGCGGAAGGCCCAGCGCCAGCACGATGACGCCGATCATCTGCAGCATGGTCATCACGCGGTAGATCCAGTCGTCGGTGTCGTACGCCGACGCGAACCAGGCGAAGTTGATCCACGCCCAGCAGATCGAGAACACGGCGAGCGAGAACGCGAGCAGCCCGGCGCCGACGTGGTTCTCGGCCAGCATGTGCGCGAACTCGTTGGCGGCGATGCCGAATGCGACCACGAACGTCAGGTCGAAGAGCAGCTCCAGGGGCGTCGCCACCCGGTGTTCCTCGTGCGGGTCGCGGCCCGCCATCCGGCGGATGCGATGCACCTGCACCGATGGGGAGCCCTGCGGTTCAGCCTCACTCATTGATCCCGTCCTTTCACAGCTACATTTCACCCCATGACGGGCGCGAAGAAGTTGGTGATCGGCGCGAGCGGGTTCCTCGGCTCCGATGTCACTCGGCAGTTATTCGACCGCGGCGACGTCTTCTACTGTGTCGTCGACACCAGGGCGTGGCTGCGCGACCCCTTGCCGCTGTTTCGCACCAATGTCGAAGGCCTGCGGCACGTGCTGGACGCGGCGGTGGACGCCGATCTACGGCGTTTCGCCTTCACCAGCACCATCGGGCATACCCGCCGAACGGCGGCCCGCCACTTCCAACTGAAGAGTCGCAGTCTGTGATTGATGCACGTCTGGCCGACGCTTGACGACGGCAAGGCCGAACGGAACCGGGCTGGCAGCCTGAGCCGGTCCACGACTCGATCCGCCGGGCCGCCCAGTTCTCTCCGGAGAATCGACTGCGCGGCAAAAACAGGTAGTGGACTACGCATGCCTTCTTCAGACATCGGATTCAAGATCAACGTGTGGCCGAAGAATTCTCGCTGAACCTGCTAGGTCAATTCGCCGTTCACCGAGGTGACCAGCCTGTCGAGCTGCCTCCGGCATGCCAACGACTGATCGCACTGGTCGCGCTGAAGCGCCGGCCGGTACACCGGCTGTGGGTCTGCGCGAAGTTGTGGCCGCATGCCCAGACAAGGCGCGCCATCGCGAGTTTGCGCTCCACGATGTGGCGGCTGCGGCCGGTCGGCGCCGACCCACTGCTGGAGATTGATCCGCAGTACATCGCGTTGGCGCCGGGCGTGTCGGTGGACTGGTACGACGCGGTGGACCAGATCGGGTTCCTGCTCGACCACGACGACCCCGCAGCCGTAAGCCCCCAGTTCGTGGCCGGCCTGCTCCCGCTGCTTCGCGCAGGACAACTGCTCGACGGCTGGGCCGAGCCCTGGGCGTCGAGCGAGCGCCAGCGATACCGCGCGATGCGCAAGGCAGCGCGTGACACGTTGAGCGGCGGCGCCGAAAAGCAGGTAGCCAACTACGCGTGTGGCTCCATGCGTTCGCTACATACGCTTCATTCACCCAGAAAGACCAAGGACGACTCGAGAGAACCATGAACGCGCTGTTGATGATCTGCATGTCCGTCGGCACACCGCTTGCCGCACTGGGCCTGTACGACCTGCAGACGCGACTCGAGCGGTGGGATTACGACCGCCACGCAGAGGATTGAGCCGAGTCGACGCAAGCCCCGGATCGTCCTACCGTGATGGGATGGAGCAACTTTCCGACGACGTTGTCGAATTCCTATCCGAAGGCACCCGCACGGGACTGCTCGGTTATCTCGCTTCCGACGGCCGCCCCCTTGTGGCACCAGTTTGGTTCGTCGTCGACGGCAGTGAGCTGGCGTTCAACACAGGCAAGACCACCGCGAAAGGCCGTGCGCTGGCACGTGATCCACGTGTGGTGATGTGTGTCGATGATTCTCGTCCGCCCTACTCGTTTGTCCAGGTCCAGGGCATCGCCTCGATCGGCGAGGATCCGCAGGAGGTTCTCGACATCGCGACACGGACCGGCGGTCGCTACATGGGCGCCGACCGGGCCGAGGAAACGGCCGACGCAACGGCGTTCCCGGCGAGCTGGTGGTGCGCGTCAAGCCGACCAAAGTGCTCAAGTCGTTCAATGTGGCAGAGTGACTGCGCGCGAGGCGCGCTCGATGCGTCCACCGAAGCCGCGCCCGAACTTGGCCAGCAGCGGTAACACTCTCATCGTCTGGTTACGCGCGAATATACCGAGCCGCGACGCGGGCAGCAGTGTCGACATGCCGTCGGTGGCCAGGGCCTGATTGAGCGCGACGTTGGGCCGAAACTCGCTTTCCCACAGGTCAAGCGCCGTCGCAGGATCCGCCTCCGCGGCCAGGCGGTGGGCAAGCAGGAAGGCGCCGATCAAGGCGAGTGAGGTGCCCTGGCCAGACATCGGCGACGGACCGAAGGCGGCGTCACCGAGCAGCGCTACCCGACCGGTCGACCATCGCGGCAACCGGACCTGACTCATCTCGTCGAAGTAAAAGTCGTATGCGTCGGGTAGCGACTCGATCAAACGTTTTGTGTACCAACCCATTCCGGTGAAGCGCCGACGGATCACATCGTATTGAGCCGAGGGATCACCGAAATCGATGTCGAGCGCCGGGCTGCGGAACAGCAGCACCACCTTCGCGCGCTGGTTGCCCCGCACGGTGAACATGGCGGCGGCGCGCCCCGGTTCGTTGTAGAGCACCGCCCGGTCGCGCAGGCCGAGCAGATTGTCGACGGTGTAGATCGACAGATACGCACCGAGATGGTGGGTGAGTCCGCGCTCGGGGCCCAGCGTGAGCTCACGAATGCTCGAGTGCTGGCCGTCGGCGCCGACAACCAGATCGACCTCCCTGGCGGTGCCGCGGTCGAATTCGACGGCGAC
>DASQCE010000354.1:0-16162 GCA_035634855.1 Mycobacterium sp. | reverse complement strand
CGATGGCGGTATGACGGACATGACCGACGTGTACCAGCCGACGTTAGCGAGCAGCTGGCACTCTACGAGGCCACCGACCGGCGCGAAGGAGGAACACTGGATGGCCGGCCGGTGGCCATCCTGACCATCGGGGCCAAGTCGGGCAACAACCGCAAGAACCCTGTGATGCGAATCAAGAGCGGCGCCACTTATGTGGCCGTGGCGTCCGATGGCGGGGGCGCCAGAAACCCTGCGTGGTACCACAACCCTTTGCGCGCACCCCGAGGTATTGCTGCAGGACGCCGGCGACCGGGAGATTCCCGTGATGGCGCTGCAGCCCATCAAACACTAACGGCATAAAAGTCAATCCAGCACGACGACCATTTTCCCGCCGGCTTCACCAGTCTCCATGACGCGATGGGCCTCATGGATGTCGTCGAACGAAAACACATGCGACGGGCTGGCGTCGAGGCGTCTGTCGGCGACCTGCCGGGCGATGTCTTGCAGCGGCACATCGGACAGCGGGAAGCCAGGCGTGCCAAACACGAAGCTGCCGAAGAAGTTCAGGTTCACGCCGCTGGCCATGCGCGCCAGCGGGTTGAAGTCTCCGATGGGGTCGAGTCCGCCGAGCCATCCCGCCAGGCAGGCGGTGCCGCCCCGGCGCAGCATGTCGAGCGAGTCGAGAATGGTGCTGTTGCCGACGAGGTCGAGAACAGCGTCGAGGTGCTTCGCCTCCGCGATGTGGCTGGCCAAATCCGGCACTTCCAGCTCAACGCGTGACACACCGAGTTCCTCGAGCAGGGCGAAGCGCTCGCGGTTGCGCGTGGTGGCTACAACCCGCGCGCCGGCGGCAACGCTCATCTTGACTGCCGCCTGCCCGAAGGATGATGTGGCACCGCGTATCAGGACGGTTTGTCCTTTGGAGAGATCGAGGTTGCGGAACAAGCACGTCCACGCGGTGGCATAAGTTTCGGGCAGCGCGGCGAGTTGCGACCACGGCAGTTCGGATTCGATGAGGGCGACGTTGGAGACGCGTGCGCGGGTGTATTCGGCGTAACTGCCATTGATGGTTCGTCCGAGCCCACCCATGAGTGCGGCCACCTTGGCGCCCACCGGGAACTGCCCCCCGGGGCAGGAGTCGACGGTGCCGACGCACTCAATGCCGCTGACTTCTGCGGCTTCCGCCCATTCTCCGCGGCGCATATGCATCTCGGCGTGGTTGATGCCGAATCCCCTGACCTTGATGACGACTTCGCCGTCCTTCGGTAGCGGTTTGGGGATCTCGGTGTAGACCAGGCTGTCGATTCCGCCGAACTTCGCCAGGATGATCGCGCGCATGCTTTCGCCGCCAGACCGCTCACGTACGACCGCGGGCGCCGAGGGCACAGTTGGGCCCCCGAGTGCCAATGAACTCGCCATTCGCCGGCCTCCGGGATGTACACGAATTGGGATGCGCAACCCAGAATAGGCGGACCTGTTTCCTCGGGTCAACATCGACCCCGCGGACATCCTGCGCGGTGGCATCCTGGCTTGATGGGCCTGCTGCTCGTCCGTCTCGTCGAGTTGCTCATCGTCATCCTGCCGGTGATCGGCGTGGTCATCGCCGGCATGAAGGCGCTTTCGGCTGCCCGGCGGCGTCAGGCGTATCGAGGCGATGAACCTGACGCTGCCGTGTCCAAGACGACCAACAACCGCGCAGCGCAATGGCGGGCCATCTCGCGGACGGTAAGAGAGCACGACCGAACGGACACCCGGTGGTTGGAATACGAACTCGACATCGGCAAACTGCTCGACTTTCCGCTCATGACCGACATGCGCAATCCGCTGACCGAGCGCTTCCATCGGGCCAAACTGCGAGCCGACCTGCTACGGCCGGCCGAGGCCGAAGACCTACTCGGAGACGGTGACGCCGCGCGTCAGTACCTCGACGCGGTCGAGAACTATGTAACAGCGTTCGATGTCGCCGAAAGCGAGGCAATTCGCAGGCGGCGCAACGATTTCTCGAAGACGGAGCAGCAGCGTCTCACCCGGGCGCGAAGCGCTCTACGGGTGGCGGTGGATAGTGGCGCGACGCCGCAGGAACGCGAACGTGCCTACGCTCTTGCCTCCAAGGAACTCGACGGGCTGATCGTCCTGCCCGAGCGTGCTCGAGCCGCCATCGAGCGTGGAATAGTCGGTGAACTCGACGGCTAGCTGGTCGACTTCTTGGCGTCTGCGGGCTGGCCGGCTCCAATAGCATCTATCCGTGGCCACGCGACAAACCAATCCAGACCGGCTGCGCCTGTTCTCTGACGGTGTATTCGCCGTGCTCATCACGATCCTGGTGCTCGAGCTCAAGCCGCCACACGCGGATACCTTCAGTGCGTTGCTACCGCTGTGGCCAACAGGTTTGAGCTATGCGGTGAGCTACTTCTTCATCGCGATCGTCTGGGTCAACCACCATCACTTGTTTGGCTACGCGGAGGTCGCGACGCCACGGCTGGTGTGGTCGAACTTCGCACATCTCTTCTCGGTATCTCTGATCCCGTTTACCACCGAGTGGATCGCTGAGAGCAGGCTGGCCGCCGCCCCGGTGGCGCTGTATGCGGCCGTGTTCGTCCTCGTCAACGCCACTTATCTCGCACTCTGTTGGGAAGCGGTCGATCGACCGGCCCGCGAGGACGCCTCGCAGCGGATGCGCCGACTGCTGCAAATGAGGTCGTTCGTCACGATCGGCGTTTTCGCGGCAGCGGCAGTCATCGCGCTCTGGTGGCCGGTGGTGGCGATGGTGCTGATTTCTTTGTGCCTCGTCGGCTACCTACGGCCGGACGTACCCACTCCGCACAAGGGCGGTGACGCGGGGTAACAAGACTTTCACCAGTGGCCGCGATGAACGACTTCGCCGAATGGCCGACGATCAGGCTTGATGATCGGCGTCAGGGGGCGGTCGGCGGGATACCCGAGTCCGAGGAGGTAGGCCACGGTGTGGTCGTCGGGGACACCGAGGATCGCGCGGGCCTTGTCCTGATCGCCGACCGCAGAATGGCCGGCGCCAATGCCAAGGTCGGTGGCCGCGAGCATCATGGCCATCGTCGCCTGCCCCAGGTCGTACTGGTCGAGCAGCTTCCTTCGCTCATCGGGCGGCACCGGGGCAACCAGCGCAATCGCCGCAGGAGCCGACGCGATATGCCGCGCGCCCTGCCACACCGTGGACAGCGCCTGCAACCGCTCCGGATCGGTGACGATCACGAAATCCCATGGCTGGCGGTTCGACGCCGATGGTGATCGCCAGCCCGCCTCGGCAATCCGCTGCAGATCGCTGTCTGGCACTGGGTCCGGCCGATAGCTTCTGACGTTTCGACGCGCGCGAATCGCATCCCAGGTGTCCATCGCATCCTCCATTCATGGCGGGACAACACTCGGATGTCAGGAGATATCGATTAGGGCTGTGTGGCCGTCCCGTTCGACAAGACCCGACGGGCAGCGAAGTCGGCGGCCTGAACCGCCATCCCATTCACCGCATAGAGGGTGTGCGCACCGTTGTCGTTGCCGCTCGGCGAGCAGATCGGGTCTTCGGGGATGCACATGTCCGTGGTCTTTGCCGTATAGAGCTGGCCGACCGTGATCGGCGGCGCTCCGGTGTAGATCTGCTGTAAGAACCCGCTGGACGGCTTCCCGAAGAGAGTGACCGCGGCGACGTGCTTCGCCACTTCTGCCGGCATCGGGCCGGTGATGCCGGCTGGAAGGGCGAAGCCGTTGGGTACTGCGTCTTCGGTGGTGTATGCGACCACGGCCGCCCCTTGGGAGTATCCGCCAAGGACCAGCTGGGTGTTCGGGCAGCTGGTGGATATGTCGCGAATCTTGTTGCTCGCGTCGATCACACCGTCAGCTGCGGTCGCGAAATCCAGCGACGCCGGGTAATTGACCGAATACACGTCGACCGATTTGCCGCCGAGCTGCGCGCGCAGCGCATCGACGAACGCCTGTCCGGTGTCGCCGACGCCAGGTGGCTCGAACGTGCCGCGTGCGAATACCACCTCGACGTCGGGGCATGGATCAGCGGACGCACTGGGAATGTTGATGACACTGCCCAGCAGCGCCGAAGTCGCCACTGCCGCAACACCGAAAAACCTACTGATGACGCTCATTTCGACCTCATCGTGAGATGGATTACTCAGACGGCGCAGGCCACGATGCTCGCTCCGCAGACTACGCGGCGTATACCCGGCGTGCACTCGACAAAACCACCTACCGATGTGCTACCGAAGTGATCCTGGTTACTCGGCGTCGAGATACGCGTCCGCCCATGCGCCGATGATCCGACCGGCGCGGCGGGCCTGCCCTGGGCCGGTGAGTAGATGGTCCGAACCCTCGAGGGAAACGAAGCTTCGCGGGTGACGAGCAGTGCGGAAGATCTCGCTCGCGTTCGCGACGCCGACGGTGTTGTCGGTCGGCGAGTGCAGGATCAGCAGCGGCAACCGCAGGCTGCGGATCTTCTCGTGGAGGGCGGCCGCGCGGACATCCTCGACGAATGCCCGCTTGAGCGTGAGCGTCCGCCCACCGACCATCCACTGGGCGCTGCCTTCGGACAGCACGCGGTCGACCACCGCGTCGTACTGATGCTCTGCATGTGCGGGGTCCATCGGAGCCCCGACCGTTGCGACCGCCCGCACGCCGGGTGACTGCCTCGCCGCGGCGATCACTGCCGCACCCCCGAACGAATGACCGACGAGGATGTCGGCGGTCGTGTTTTGTTCGGCCATGAACTCGCATGCCCGGATGACGTCATTGACCTTGACGGTGAACGAACCATCGCCCCAGTCGCCCTCCGAGTCACCCAACCCGAGCGCGTCGAAGCGCAACATGCCGATGCCGTCCTCGGCGAGCTGCTTGCAGATGCGAGCGGCGGCAGGCGAGTCCTTGCCAAGGGTGAATCCGTGCGAGAAGACGCCCCAGCCGCGCGGCTCCCCGGCAGGCCGGTCGATGATTCCCGCCAGAGCCGGTCCCGTTGAGCTGAGAAACGTGACGCGCTCGGCCATGCCCGAGGTTTACCACCCGCGGTACCGGTTTGACCATGTCGCTACCGTTTAGGCAGCAGAACACACACCACGAAGAGACGGCAGAGAACTCCATGTCCGAACAGGCCACCACCAACGCGCCCGATCCGGCCGACGTCGGGTCGCGCATCGATCCGGTACTCGCCCGGAGTTGGCTGTTGGTCAACGGCGGGCAGGCCGACCGGTTTCAGGCCGCCGCACACTCTCGCGCGGACATCGTCGTCCTGGACATCGAGGATGCGGTCGCGCCCAAGGACAAGGAAGGCGCCCGCGACAACGTCGTGGCCTGGCTCGGCGCCGGAAACTCCGACTGGGTGCGCGTCAACGGCTTCGGCACCCGCTGGTGGGCCGACGACCTGAAGACACTGGCGGGAACGTCCATCGGTGGCGTGATGCTGGCGATGGTCGAATCGGTCGACCACGTCACCGAGACCGCCAAACGATTGCCCAACGTCCCGATCGTCGCGCTCGTGGAAACGGCCAGGGGTCTGGAACGCATCACCGAGATCGCCGCGGCCAAAGGGACCTTCCGGCTCGCCTTCGGTATCGGCGATTTCCGCCGCGACACCGGCTTCGGGGAAGACCCCGCTACCCTCGCTTACGCGCGCTCACGCTTCACCATCGCTGCCAAGGCGGCCCATCTGCCGAGCGCGATCGACGGGCCGACCATCGGCTCCAACGCGCTCAAGCTGATCGAAGCCACGGCCGTTTCCGTCGAGTTCGGGATGACAGGCAAGATCTGCCTCAACCCCGACCAGTGTTCCGTCGTGAACGAAGGGCTGTCCCCATCACAGGACGAAATCGCCTGGGCGAAAGAGTTTTTCGCCGAGTTCGAGCGCGACGGCGGCGAAATTCGCAACGGGTCGGACCTGCCGCGTATCGCACGGGCCACCAAGATCCTCGAGCTGGCTCGCTCCTACGGTATCGAAGTGTCCCACTTCGACGACGAGCCCGTTCACATGCCCGCCCCGTCGGACACCTATCACTACTGAGCGCAACGCTCGGCGGTGCGGCGCAGAGTCAGGTGCCGCAGAACGTTCGGTAAGCGCCGAAATCCTCCGGCGCCGGTTCGGCGTAGCGCTCGAAGCCAGGCCGTTCGTCATAGGGCGCGGTCACGGCCGCAAGCAGCCGCGAGAGCGGATCGAGATCGCCGTCGGTCGCAGCGGCGAGCGCCTCTTCGACCAGATGGTTTCGCGGGATGTACACGGGATTGACCCGGTCCATCGTGTCCGCGTCCGGAGCAAGTGCCCGCCAGCGGGCCAACCAACCGTCGAACGCGGCAAGGTCGACGAACAGTCCGCGCGCCGGCTCGGCGTCGCCGCTCGCCGCTCGGCCAAGAAGGCGGTAGAACGACGTGTGGTCGACACGGCTCTGCGCGAGCTGATCGAGGAGCTCCGAGATCAACGGCGTCGCAATGTCGTCGTCCGCGTCGCGCAGTCCGAGCTTCGCCCGCATACCGGCCAGTGATGCGGAGGCGTAGCGCCGACGGAAACCGTCGAGTGACTCCTGCGCGAGGGCGAGCGCTCGGTCGAGATCGTCGGAGAAGAGCGGAAGCAATGTCTCGGCGAAGCGGGCAAGGTTCCACGCCGCCACCGCAGGCTGGTCCCCGTAGGCGTATCGCCCCCAGGCATCGATCGAGCTGAACACTGTCGCCGGGTCGTAGGCCTCCATGAAGGCGCACGGCCCGTAGTCGATGGTCTCGCCGGAGATCGTCGTGTTGTCGGTGTTCATCACCCCGTGCACGAACCCGACCAGCATCCACTGCGCCACCAGCGACGCCTGGGCGGCGACGACGGCCTCGAACAGCGCGCGGTACGGATTCTCCGCCGCGGCGGCAGCCGGATAGTGCCGGGCGATTGCGTGGTCGGCGAGACGCCGCACCAAATCGATGTCGCCGCTGGTTGCCGCGTATTGAAAGCTGCCCACCCGCAGGTGGCTGCTCGCCACCCGCGCGAGCACGGCTCCCGGCAGCAGCGTGTCCCGGTGAACCTGGCGACCCGTGGCCACGACGGCGAGGGACCTGGTGGTGGGGATGCCCAGCGCGTGCATTGCCTCGCTGACGATGTACTCACGCAGCATCGGGCCGACCGCGGCCAGACCGTCGCCGCCCCGCGCGAACGGCGTGGCGCCCGAACCCTTCAGGTGAAGGTCACGAACGGTCCCGTCCGCACCGACGATCTCGCCGAGCAGCAGTGCGCGTCCGTCGCCCAGCCGGGGGACGAACCCGCCGAACTGGTGTCCGGCGTAGGCCTGCGCCACCGGCGTGGCACCGTCGGGCACTGAGACGCCCACCAAGAACCGCAATCCGTCCGGGACCCCCAGCCAGGCCGCGTCCAGACCCAGGTCGGCGGCCAACCGCTCGTTGAGCACCAGTAGCCGTGGGTCGGAAGGCACCTCGGCCTGCCAGCGCACAGCCATCTCCGGCAGCTCGCGGGAGAACCGGTCGTCAAGGACGACGGCGGCATCCGATGCAATGCTCACTTCACCCAGACTACGGATGGGCAATTTGTCGGCACACCTAGACTGAGCCGGTGCGACGGCTTGTGATCGCCGCGCTGTCCGCGGCAGCGCTGACACCCGCTGTTATTGCCCCAACGGCGGTCAACACGGCGTGCGCACCCGGTGAAACCGGAGTCACCAACGGGTGCGCCCCGTTCTGCCTGCCGGGCCGGTACTTCGACTACGACCACACCGGGTTGTGCCTCCAGGTGCCAGCACCGCCACCGCCCCCGAATGACGTTGTGCCACAGTCTGTCTCGATGTAGCCGCATCAGCGGCGTGCGGATCCCGTCAGCGGCCCACCGTTGGACGCCTGAAGCAGGCAGATGACGGTACTCGGCAGGGGATTGGCCGACGTCCGGTCTTGATTGGAGTCGATCAGGTACGTCACCCCCAACGGACCGCCGCCGACGGGTTGCCCCGTGTACTGCGAAAATCCCGCATCACACTGTTGGTCGGCGACGTCTGCGATGGCGGCATCGACGGCGACGTCCGCGCGCAGGTAGACCTCCGCCGCGTGCGGAATCGCGCAGTCGACGACGGACACGGTGACAACGCTGGGATCGCTAGGGGGCGGGTCGGCGAGACAATCGCCGGCTTGGAGCTCGATCCACTTCTGCGTCTGCGGGCCTTGCGCAGTGGAGGGAGCGGCGACGGCCGCCGTGGTGGCGACGGGGGCACGCGCGGAGGCCGTCGCAGCGCCGCTCGTCGCCGGCGCGTCCGAACTGCTCGAACCACACGCAGTCAGCAATGCCAGCGCGGCGACGCACCCAACCGCGCAACGCCAAGAATCTTCCAAGCTCCACATCGAATGCCTTGCGCAGCCCATCACCGAAACCGTCCCTAGAGTGAGTCAATTGTGCCTTACGCCACGCGAATCCGGGAACGGGAACCCGATGCGCAGAGTGCTTGCGGGCGGACTGAAAACAGGCAGCGCGATGCATTCGTGCGCGAGTATCTCGAGAACGTGTCCGCGAAGTCTCGCGACGGAGTCGGGCTGCCCAGCCACACCGAACAACTTGGCGGACACGCCGTGACGCGCTTCAACATTCCGCTGACCATCGATGGGTACGTCGATGCCGACGGGCCAACGGTCGTCGTCGCCTCGTCGCGCCGGGCCCACCAACGGCGACCGCCGAAGACGCGCTCACCGAGATGGCCAGCCTCCGGTGAACAGCCCAAAAAAGACGCCGCCCGACAAAAACGCCGGGCGGCCTGTCCTGCTGAATCTGTTGTTGTTCAGTGCGGGGCCCACACGCCGTAGGGGACGTACGGGTCGACGCCGTAGGGCGTGTACGGATTCGCCCCTCCGGCGTTGGGCGTTATCGGGTGCACGGCGACAGGGCCGCCGGGCGCCAGCGCAAGCGAACCCCCCGCATCGTCCGCCAACGCCGGGCCTGCGAGTCCAATAGCGAGCGTCGCGAACGCGCTCGACACTACGGTGGCAAAGGTGATCTTCTTCATTTGAAGCGCCTCCTCTAACTCTCCTGCCGGGAGGCTCGGGGAACCGCGCCCGCCGATATGTGATGGAAAACATGCAGCTAGACGCCGGTGTTCCCGGTGGCAGTATGTTTACCGGACCTGGCAGGATCACAACGACCAATCAATAACTGCCGCGCGGCGAGTAGGCACCGACGGTCGCCTACTCGCCAGTCGTTAATCTCGATTGCAACAGATGAGGTCTGATCCCCGGCGGTCATCGTCGACCTTTCGGACGGAGCAGACAATCGTGCAATGAGGAGCGACCTCTTGACCCTCGACACCGTCGCGTTCGAGCTCGTACCCCCGAACGCCGACCTCGGTACTGAGCAGGCGGTGGAGGAAGCGCGCAAGGTGCTGCGGTTCTCCAAGGAGACCGGCATCGACGGCCGGATCCGACACGTCATGATCCCCGGGATGATCGAGGAGGACGACGACCGTCCCGTCGAGATGAAGCCCAGGCTGGACGTGTTGGAGTTCTGGAACATCATCAAGCCTGAGCTGCCCGGGGTGAAGGGGCTGTGCACCCAGGTCACCGCCTTCATGAACGAGGAGTCGCTGCGTCACCGGCTGAGCGATCTGTGCGACGCTGGTTTCGACGGCATCGCTTTCGTCGGTGTGCCGCGCACCATGAACGACGGTGAGGGCTCCGGCGTCGCGCCCACCGACGCACTGTCGATCTACGACCAGATCGTGCCCAACCGCGGTGCGATCCTGATTCCCACCCGCGACGGTGAACAGGGCCGGTTCAACTTCAAGTGCAATCAGGGTGCGACGTACGGCATGACCCAGCTGTTGTACTCCGACGCCATCGTCGGCTTCCTGACCGAATTCGCGAAGACGACCGACTACCGCCCCGAGATCCTGCTGTCGTTCGGCTTCGTGCCGAAGGTCGAAACGCGCATCGGCCTGATCAGCTGGTTGATCCAGGATCCGGGAAACGCGGCCGTCGCCGACGAGCAGGCATTCGTCGCGCAGCTGGCGGAAACCGAGCCCGCGCAGAAGCGGAAGCTGATGATCGACCTGTACAAGCGCGTCATCGACGGTGTCGCCGGCCTCGGTTTCCCGCTGAGCGTCCATCTCGAGGCTGCCTACGGTGCGTCGGTGCCTGCCTTCGAGACGTTCGCGGAGATGCTCGACTACTGGTCGCCCGACAAGGGCTAATTCCGCCCAAACTCACGTTTGGGCGGATTTGTGCGAGTGGATCGCACCATTTCGTCGATCTCGGCGAGCGGGCGGCGCGTCTATCCTTGCCGGAGTGTCCGAGCCGTCAGTCGCCGAACTGCGAAACCGCCTCGACGGGCTGACAATCCGCGACGCCGCCCGACTCGGCCGTCGGCTCAAGAATCTGCGCGGCCGGGTAAGCCCCGAGAAGCTTCAGCAGATCGCCGAACAGTTCACCGTCGCCGAAGCACTCATCGCCACCCGCGAAGCCGCCGTCCCAGCGATCACCTACCCAGACTTACCGGTCAGCCACCGGCGCGACGAGATCGCGACAGCCATTTCCGAACACCAAGTGGTCGTCGTCGCGGGCGAGACCGGGTCGGGCAAAACCACGCAGCTGCCGAAGATCTGCCTCGAACTGGGCCGCGGTATCCGCGGCACCATCGGGCACACCCAGCCGCGCCGGCTCGCCGCCCGCACCGTCGCCCAGCGCATCGCCGACGAACTGAGCACGCCGCTCGGCGACGCCGTCGGCTACACCGTGCGCTTCACCGACCAGGCCAGCGACCGCACGTTGGTGAAACTGATGACCGACGGCATCCTGCTCGCCGAGATCCAGCGCGACCGGCGCCTGCTGCGCTACGACACCCTGATCCTCGACGAGGCACACGAACGCAGCCTCAACATCGACTTCCTGCTCGGCTATCTGCGTGAGCTCCTGCCCCGCAGGCCCGACCTCAAGGTGATCGTCACGTCGGCGACCATCGAGCCCGAACGGTTCGCCGCCCACTTTTCGGGCGCCCCGATCGTCGAGGTGTCCGGACGGACCTACCCGGTCGAGATCCGGTACCGGCCACTGGAAGTCGCCGTTGCGGCTGATGTGGACGACGACGATCCCGACGACCCCGACCACGAGATCGTCCGCACCGAGATGCGCGACCAGACCGAGGCGATCGTCGACGCCATCGCCGAGCTGGAGAAGGAACCGCCGGGCGATGTGCTGGTCTTCCTTTCGGGCGAACGCGAAATTCGTGACACCGCAGAAGCACTCAAAGGGCGCAAGCACACCGAAGTGCTACCGCTCTACGCCCGGCTGCCAACGGCCGAGCAGCAGAAGGTTTTCCAGCCGCACACCGGACGTCGCGTCGTGCTCGCCACCAATGTCGCCGAGACGTCGCTGACCGTGCCAGGGGTCCGCTACGTCGTCGACCCCGGTACCGCACGGATCTCGCGGTACAGCCGCCGGACGAAGGTGCAGCGGCTGCCCATCGAGCCGATCTCTCAGGCCTCTGCCGCGCAGCGGGCGGGGCGCTCGGGTCGCGTCGCACCCGGCGTGTGCATCCGTTTGTACGCCGAGGATGACTTCGAGTTGCGGCCTCGGTTCACCGACCCCGAGATTCTGCGGACGAACCTTGCCGCGGTCATCCTGCAGATGGCTGCGCTGCAACTCGGCGATATCGAGGACTTCGGGTTCCTCGATCCGCCCGACAAACGGAGCATTCGCGACGGAGTGCTGCTGCTGCAGGAACTCGGCGCCTTCGACCGCGACGGCAAGATCACCGACCTTGGCCGCCGCCTCGCGCGGCTGCCCGTCGACCCGCGGCTCGGCCGGATGATCCTGCAGGCCGACGCAGAGGGTTGCGTGCGCGAAGTGCTGGTGCTGGCGGCGGCGCTGTCGATTCCCGATCCGCGGGAGCGGCCCGCCGACCGCGAGGAGGCCGCGCGCCAGAAGCACGCCCGGTTCGCCGATGAACGCTCGGACTTCATCTCGTATCTCAACCTCTGGCGTTACCTGCGCGATCAACGAAAAGAGCGCTCAGGCAATGCGTTTCGGCGTATGTGTCGCGAGGAGTTCCTGCACTACCTACGTATCCGCGAGTGGCAGGATCTCACCGGGCAGCTGCGCAGCATCGCCCGCGACATCGGCATCCGTGAGTCTCAAGAGGAAGCCGACCCCGCGCGCATCCACGCCGCGCTGACGGCCGGCCTGCTCTCGCACATCGGGTTGCGGGATGAGACAAAAGGACGTGAGTCCCGAGAATTTCAGGGCGCCCGAAACACGAAGTTTGTTCTCGCACCGGGGTCCGTCCTCACGAAGCGGCCCCCGCGCTGGGTCGTCGTCGCCGAGCTCGTCGAAACCAGCCGGCTGTACGGCAGGATCGCGGCGCGCATCGAACCTGAAGGAGTGGAACGTATTAGCGCGCATCTCGTTCAGCGCACCTACAGCGAACCGCACTGGGACGCCCTGCGCGGAGCCGTGATGGCCTACGAGCGGGTGACGCTGTACGGCCTGCCGCTGGTGCCGCGCCGCCACGTCAACTACGCCCAGGTCGAGCCGGAGCTCGCCCGCGAGCTGTTCATCCGGCACGCGCTCGTCGAAGGCGATTGGCAGACCCGCCATCATTTCTTCCGCGACAACGCCCGGATGCGAGAGGAACTGGAAGAGATCGAAGAGCGTGCACGCCGCCGCGATCTCATCGTCGGCGACGACGAGATCTACGCGTTCTACGACGCCCGCATCCCGGCCGACGTCGTCTCGGCGCGGCACTTCGACGGGTGGTGGCGCAAGCAGCGGCACCACACGCCGGACCTGCTGACATTCACCCGCGACGACCTGCTGCGCACCGAGGACACCGATACGGACCAGCCGGACACCTGGCAGGCGGGTGATCTGACACTGCCGGTGACCTACCGGTTCGAGCCCGGCGCCGAGGACGACGGCATTACCGTGCACGTACCGGTCGAGGTGCTCGCGCGCCTCGGCGGCGACGAGTTCGCCTGGCATGTGCCCGCACTGCGGGAGGAGCTGGTCACCGCGCTGATCCGATCGCTGCCAAAAGACCTGCGGCGCAACTTCGTTCCCGCGCCCGACACCGCGCGCGCAGTGCTGGCCACCCTCGAGCCGGGAACGGAACCGCTGTTGCAGTCACTGCAGCGGGCGTTGCAGCGGCGCACCGGTGTGCTCGTGCCGATCGACGCCTTTGACATCGGCCAGCTCCCGTCGCACCTGCGCGTGACGTTCGCTGTGGAGTCCCCGGACGGCCACGAGGTCGCGCGCGGCAAGGACCTCGAGGTGCTGCAGGAGCAGCTGGCCGCGCCGGCCCGGCAGGCCGTCGCGGAAGCGGTCGCCGCCGGGCTGGAGCGAAGCGGGCTGCGCAGCTGGCCCGATGACCTCGACGAGCTGCCGCGCACCGTCGAACGGGTCAGCGGCGGCCACACCGTGCGCGGCTTCCCGGCGTTCGTCGACGCGGGGAACGCGGTCGATGTGCGGGTGTTCGCAACAGCGGCCGAGCAGGACGCCGCGATGGGGCCCGGCATCCGTCGCATGTTGCGGCTTACCGTGGCATCGCCAGTCAAAGCCATTGAACGCCAACTAAATCCACGAACTCGCCTAGTGCTCGGTGCGAATCCCGACGGTTCGTTGGCCGCGCTCCTCGATGACTGCGCGGACGCCGGGGTCGCGGTGTTGGCTCCAGCGCCGGTGTGGGGCCGATCCGAGTTCGCGGCGCTGCGTCAGCGGGTGGCCGACGCGCTTACGCCGACGACGATCGACATCGTCGCGCGCGTCGAGAAGGTGCTCGCTGCGGCGCATGAGGTGGAGGTCGCGTTGCCCGCTGCGCCTGCCGCTACCCAGACCGAGGCGGTCGCCGATATCCGCGCACAGCTCGACCAGTTGCTGCCGCACGGTTTTGTCACCGCCACCGGCGCAACGAGTCTCGGCGACCTCACCCGTTACCTCACCGCCGTCGGCCGACGCCTCGAGCGGTTGCCCCAGGGGATCAACGCCGACCGCGAGCGGATGTCCCGCGTGCACGCCGTGCAGGACGTGTACGACGAACTGCGGCAAGCTCTCTCGCCAATGCGCGCCGCTGCCGACGATGTGCGTGACATCGCGCGAATGATCGAGGAGCTGCGGGTCAGCCTGTGGGCGCAGCAGCTCGGCACCGCGCGGCCGGTCAGCGAACAACGCATCTACCGCGCGATCGACGCCATCACCCCCTGAGCGGTGCTATCCGAATCGCAGTGCCGACGACTCGAGTCCGTTGACACCGTAATGAGCGAAGCCGCTCCAGGTGCGGCGCATGGTCTCCGCGAGGCGATGGTCGATCGGGTCGCCACCGAGCATCGGCGCGTCGGCCCACGTCGGACCGTCGAACAGCAGCGGCAGTTCGATGCAATGGCATGCCCCAAGCGGTGCATGGGGTGGCGACCAGTCCACCCGAAATGTTGCAGCGCGACCGCCATACTTGCGCCACGCCTCGGCGAGTTGTCGCGCGGGTCTGCTGAACACTCGCCGCGTCAGCGAGGCTGCGGCAGCCCACTCGACAGCGGTACCAAGCGGGCCGAGGCGTTTCAGCCGCGCGATGCGGGGATCCACGGCGACGAACGGCATACCGTCGTTGCGGGTGTAGCCGACGAGTAGCTCGATGCGCCGCGCCGCGTCGGCGAGCCGGTCGTCGGCGTCTGATGAGGCGGGCAGCGGATCCAATCCCATGATCGGCCCGAATGGCAGACCGCCGACTAATCCGAACCGTGCCGCGGCCGCCGCGGCTGCGGTCTGGGTGTCCAGCAGTTCGCCTGTTGTGGTTGCGGTGGCCGCCGACCGCATCGCGGCTGTCATCGCGTCGCGACCATCACGGACCCCGAGCGGCGCGCTCTGCATGATGGCGCGCTGGAACAGCCCGGTCGTCTGCTCGCACAGCATCAGCGAGAGCACCGAATCCGCGCCTGCGGACTGGCCGAAGACGGTCACCCGGTCGGGATCGCCGCCGAACGCACCGATGTTGTCGTGCACCCATTGCAGCGCAAGGATCTGATCGCGAAGACCGAGATTGTCCACGCCGCTGGGGCTGAGGTATCCCAAGACGCCGAGCCGGTAGGTGACCCTGACGACGACGACGCGGCCGTGGCGTGCAATCTCTTCGGCGTCGTACTTGGGCGCTTCGCCCCCACCCGACACGTACGCGCCGCCATGCAGCCAGACCATGACGGGCAGCCCGTTCGCGTCGCTGGGCGCCGTCACAGAGAGCACCTGGCAGTCCTCGCTCATCTCGAGACCGTCGACGACCGGGCCGGTGACCCACTCCAACCGCGACGGTAGCTGCGGGCAGGCCGGGCCACGTGTGGTGGCGTCGCGGACGTCCTGCCACGGCGCGATGCGCTGCGGCGCAGCGAACCGAGCGGCCCGCGCGTACGGAACCCCGCGAACATCCAGCAGCGCGCCGTCGTCGCAGGCCAGGAGTGATCCCGCCGGCGAATCCAGACGTCGCTGCACCCAATTACGGTAATGCCGGTTACGCGAGCGTCAAACCCGTTGCCACTCAGCCTGAAGGCCGCCGCGGCGAGGTCGGCGGCCCATACACTGAGGTCGATGCCTCGCGAGGACGACCCTGATCGACTCTCGGCTGATGACGCACACATTCTCGGGGTTGAATCGGCCGTCATCACCGGCCATACCCTGAAGCTCGTCGTCCTCGAGCCAGGGGCAGGCCCGCTCGACGTCGAAGCGCTCCGCATGGCCGTGGCTAAGCGGCTGCCGAGCCAACCGCGTGCCACCCAGCGCGTCGACACGTCAGGGTCCGCGCCACGCTGGGTGGAGGTCACCGACTTCGACATCTGCGACCATGTCCGCCGGCGCGTGATATCTGACTGCGTTTCGCAGGCCGACCTATGGAAGGCCGTCAGCGAGCTGATGTCCGAGCACCTCGATCGGGCACGGCCGCTGTGGACGTTCGACGTCATCGGTCCGCTCGCCGACGGCCGCGAAGCGATCGCGGCCCGACTTCATCACGCGATGGTCGACGGCATCGCAGGTGTCCGCTTCCTGCACAGCGTGCTGTGGGATCCGCATCCCGAACCGCCGGCGCGGGAGCGGCCGGGTCTTCGCGGGCCGACCGAAGCGGGACCGATCACCGAAGCGTTGCGGATGCCGGGAGCGGTCCTTCGCGAACTCGGCCACCTCGGCTCTCGCTCGCCCTTCGACCGCCCCATCACGGGATCGCGCG
>DASQCE010000353.1:0-6290 GCA_035634855.1 Mycobacterium sp. | reverse complement strand
AACCCATCCACGCTCCCAAGCACGAAACGTTCGACCTGGTCGCCCGCACCAACACCGATCCGAAGGGCATCGTGCGGGCGGTCGACGTCTACACCGTCGAGCCGTGGGGCCTGTACATGGCGCGACCCACGCCCGGCCGGGTGCAGTTCCACTACATGGAGTCGTGGCTGCTGCCGACTTTGGGCCTGCGTGCCACGGTGTTCCACTTCAACCCCGGCCATGAGCTTGACCAGGACTACTACCTCGATGTCGGCAGGTATACGTCAGGCGCCTCGGCGTGGCACGCCGAGGACCACTACCTGGACCTCGTCGTGCGGACCGGCGTCGGCGTGGAGCTGTCCGACGTCGACGAGCTGCTGACCGCCGTCCGCCACGGCCTGCTCACCCCGGAAACCGGCGAACATGCGGTGCAAAGCGCGGTGTCGGCGATCGACGGCCTATCCAGACACGGCTACGACCTAAGCCGCTGGCTCGCCGACAACGGAATGACCCTCACCTGGCGCGAGTGAGCCCGGCCCGCGGCGACGGTTAACTGTCGGGATTCCGACTATGACGGTGCATGGCGGGGTACGCCGTGGGTATGGCGCTGAAGGAATACCGGGGTAAGAGACGCTCCGGACGCAGCCCGGAGCCGGCCGGTCGTACCCTGCGGCGGGGACAAAGCAAAGCACCGCGCTTCGTGATTCAACACCACGCGGCCAGCACCGATCACTACGACTTTCGGCTCGAGATCGACGGCGTGCTCGCGTCCTGGGCGGTGCCCAAGGGGCCATCGACCAACCCCAAGGACAAACGGATGGCCCGTCGCACCGAAGACCACCCGATGGAGTACGAGGATTTCGAAGGCATCATCCCCGAAGGCGAGTACGGCGCGGGCCGGGTGATCGTGTGGGACCGCGGCACGTACACGAACGAAGGCAAGCACGACATCGCCGACGCCCTCAAGCGTGGGCATCTATCCTTCCGGCTCGACGGCGAGAAGCTTCGCGGCGGTTACGCACTCACCCGATTCCGCACGGGTAAGGACGAGGCCTGGTTGCTGGTGAAGAAGTCCGACGAGGACGCCGACGCGCGCCGCAAACCGATTCGCAGTCAACCGGAATCAGTGCTGTCCGGCCGCACGCTCGACGAGTTGTCGTGATCAACGGCCTGCCAGAGGCACTGCACGCAGAACTGCGTGACGAACCCGTGCCCGACTGGCTCTCGCCGAGCCTGGCCACGCTGACCGACGACAGGTTCTCCGATCCAGACTGGATCTTCGAGCGCAAGCTCGACGGGGTGCGCTGCCTGGCGTTTCGCGACGGTCGTCGGGTGCGGCTGTTGTCACGTAATCGCCAATCGCTCAACGGAACCTATCCCGAAGTAGTCGATGCGCTCGCAACGCTGGAGTGCACGCGGTTCGTCGTAGACGGCGAGATCGTCGCATTTCAGGGCCGGCGCACCAGCTTCGCTCGCCTGCAGGGCCGGCTGGGCCTCACCGATGCCCAACAGGCCCGCGCATCCGACATCCCGGTCTTCTACTACATATTCGACCTGTTGCATCTCGACAACAAAGCCACCACCGACCTCTCCCTGATTTGGCGTAAACGACTGTTACGCAGGGGTTTTGATTTCGACGACCCGCTGCGCTACACCACGCATCGCGTCGAGAACGGTGAGGCCGCTTTCGCCGCGGCGTGTCAGCGTGGCGACGAGGGAGTGATCGCCAAGCTGGCCGACGCGCCATACAAAGGGGGGCGCTCAACGAACTGGCTCAAGTTCAAGTGCAGCCGCGACCAGGAGTTCGTAGTCGTCGGCTACACCGCGCCGAAAGGCAGCCGCGTCGGGCTTGGCGCGCTGCTGCTGGGCTACCACGACGACGGCGCGCTGGCCTACGCCGGCAAGGTCGGCACGGGGTTCGACACGGCGACGCTGCGCAGCCTGCATGAGCAGTTGTCTCGTACGCAGCAGGACACGCCACCGGTGACCCGTGGGCGGATCCGCGAGCCGGGCGCGCATTGGGTGCGCCCGAAGCTGGTGGCCCAGGTGGCGTTCAGCGAGTGGACGCGCGACGGAAAGCTGCGGCACCCGCGCTACGTCGGCCTGCGCACCGACAAGAAACCCGACGAGGTGGTGAGGGAGACACGCTGATGTCCCGCAACGAGGTCGAGGTCACCCACGCCGACAGGCTGGTATTTCCGGCAGACGGAATCACAAAAGGCGACATCGTGGACTACTACTCGCAGATCGCCGATGTGATGGTGTCGCATCTGAAGGGCCGGCCGCTGACTGTGTGGCGCTATCCCCGCGGCATCGACCACCAGGGATTCGTGCAGCAGGACTTTTCCGAATCTCTGCCGGAATGGATGGGCCGCGTCGAAGTAGACAAGGAAGGGGGAACCGTCGTGCACCCGACTGCGGACCGCCCCCAGGCGTTGCGGTGGTTGGCCAACCAGAACTGCCTGACTCTGCACGCGTGGATGTCCCGGCGAAACGCGCTCAACACACCGGACCAGGTGGTGTTCGACCTAGATCCGTCGGGTGGCGACTTCGCGGTGGTGCGAGCGACGGCACGCGCGGTCGCCGATGTGCTCGATGAGCTCGGCCTGGCCGCATACCTGCAGACCACCGGCTCCCGGGGCATCCATGTGGTGACTCCGATCAAAGGTGACGCCGACTTCGACACCGTCCGGCAGTTCGCGCGCGATGTCGCCGAGGTGGTGGCGCTCGAGGACCCCGCGCATCGCACAGTCGAGATGCGCAAAGCCAACCGCGGCGACCGGGTGTATTTGGACGTCATGCGCAACGCCTATGCCCAGACCGCGGTGGCGCCGTACGCAGTGCGTGCCCGCCGCGGCGCGCCGGTCGCCACGCCCCTGGAGTGGGACGAACTCAACCGCAGGGGTCTGCGAGCCGACCGATTCACGATCCGCGACGTACCCAAGCGGCTGGCTGAGAACGGCGACCCGTGGGCCGATCTAAGGCGCCGCGGCCGATCGCTGGTCCGTCCCGCTCAGCGGCTGGCGAAGATCCGTGCCTGAGTTGCCCGACGTCGAGGGTTACCGCAGTAGCCTCGCCCGCGCTCTGCCCGGCCGCCGGGTGTGTCAGGTCGATGTTCGCGACGCCGGGGTGTTGCGCAACACGACGCCCCGAACGTTGGATCGTCAACTGGCGGGCCACCGGTTTACCGATCCCCGCCGGCACGGCAAGTGGCTAATCCTGCCAACCGACGGGCCCACGCTGTTGGTGCACAGCGGCATGACCGGACGTCCCTACTACGCAGAAGATGACCAGCCTGAGCAAGGCTTGGAGCGGCTCGTCATCGATTTGGACCGAGGACAGCTGCGCTACTCCGACCTGCGCAAGCTGCGTGGGGTCTGGCTGGCCGGGTGACGACGAGGCCGTTGGGGGTGATCGGCGAACAGGGTCCCGATGCGTTCGGCCTCGATCTGCGGTCCTTCGCCCGCACGCTGCAGGGCCGCCGGGGCGCCCTCAAGCCCGCGTTGATGGATCAATCCGTGATCGCCGGCCTGGGCAATCTCCTCACCGACGAGATCTGCTGGCGCGCAAGGCTCAACCCATCGCGTCCTGTGAGCAGCCTGGATGCGGGCGATGTGCGCAGGTTGCACACCACGATGAAGAGGGTGTTGGGTACGGCGGTACGGCACGGGTGTGTGCCGTCGTTGCCGCGGTGGCTGAAGCGGGTGCGCGACGAACCCGACCCTACGTGCCCACGGTGCGGTGTGCGGCTGGTCAAAAACCGCATCGGCGGCCGCACCTCGGTCTGGTGCCCTCGGTGCCAACCCGCATGACGGCCCGTCGCCCGGGTAACGGTTGGCCGCCGTGCATCGATGATCTTGTAATGGCAGATAACTGCAGGTCCGTGCGGCGCGGCCGCACCGTTCAGCGGCAGCCGGCCGGCAACGACGTCAGGCCCGCGCAGCCGAGGGCGGTAAGGTCGGCTGTCATGAGCTCCACCAAGCGCGGATGGCTGGCGATCGCGGCCGTTGTGGTGGTCGGGGCCGGCGCACAGATAATTCCGGCGACCGCGCTGGCCGACCCGGACCCCGGTCCCCAGACCGACGTCGCGCCCGCCCCCGGTGACGGGTTGTTACACAACATCACCTACCGGGCCCGCGCCGACGGAACATCCCGCGGAGCGGTGGTCGCGTACAAGATCGACGACGCGAACGTCAACAGCGACCAGCCCACCCTGCTACCGGGAAGCACGTTCGAGGTCAACACTGTCCTGTCCAACCCGAAGCTGGCGGGTATGGAAGTTTCCATCCAGTGGCCGTATGGATCGAATCTGCACTGCGAGATCCTGGTCGATGACCAGATCGTCGCGCAGGCCGATCAGTTCATCGCGCCGAGGATGTTCCGCGTTAAGGACGATCCGCTGTACGGCATGCTGCAATGCGGCGCTCCACTGGACACACCTGTTGCCGGCCAAGCCGCCCCGGCGGCACTGCCTGCGGGGGCACCCCGATCGCCGGCCGCCTGACGGCGAAGGTCTATGGCCGCCACCCGGTGGTGTCTGCCCATTCCCGGGCGCGCTGATACGCGTCGGCGAACCACGGCTCCTTGGCCACGGCGTAGTCAGGAGCCGACGACAGGGCCTGCCGCTTGGCGGCCAGATAGTCCTCCTGCACACCGGGGTTGGCGGTCAACCAGTCCCGGAACAGCAGCGCGAACTGCTGACCTGGCCAACCGTCGACTCTGACATGAATGTTCGCCGGTCTGCCCGGATCGGCCGCGCAGTGAATCCGTTTGCGCCACAGCGCCGGATCGCCGGTGTGAGCAATGTCCGCGGTGATGTCGTCGATGCGGGGGTAGCCGAC
This sequence comes from Mycobacterium sp., assembly GCA_035634855.1. Taxonomy (GTDB): domain Bacteria; phylum Actinomycetota; class Actinomycetes; order Mycobacteriales; family Mycobacteriaceae; genus Mycobacterium. Next base: position 1,470 of record DASQCE010000353.1, on the reverse strand, counting down.
GTTGGCCAAGGCGTCATTGATATCGTCGGCGACGTCCAGTGACGCGACAGTGACCTGGATATCGATGACGTCCTTGGCGTCCATGCCTGGCACCGCAGTCGATCCGATGTGATCCACCCGCAAAGCCTTTGCACCACAGGCCATTTCGATACGTTCGACGATCCGGCGCGCGTCGTCGGGCCAAGCCGTGTTGTAGGGCACGAGCTGGTAGATACCTGGCGCGCATCGCCCCTTGCGGATGTTGTGCGCCAGCAGCAACACCCGGTTGTACCAGAGGTCGCGGGCCTTTTCGACGAGTTCACCCGGAGTGCCCGAATTGTCCAGCAGCACATCGGCAATCGCACGGCGCTGTTCCTCGGGTGCCTGCGCCTTGATGCGCGCGCGGGCGTCGGCCTCGTCCATCCCCCGCTTGATCAGTCGCTCGACCCGAGTCTCCTCATCGGCGGTCACCACCGCCACCAGCGGGAACGCCGGCGCCATCCCGGTCTCCACCAGCAGCGGGATGTCCTCGACGACAACGGCTTCGTCGTGCACCGCGTCGATGATCTCCTGCCGACGCTTCCCGACCAGCGGATGCACGATCCCGTTCAGCGTGGCGCGGTGTTCGTCGTCGACGAACGCCTTGGCGGCCAACGCCGGACGGTTCAGGGCGCCGTCGGGCAGCAGGATGTCCCCGCCGAACGCGTCGACCAGCTGCGTCAGCCCCTCGGTGCCGGGTTCGACGACCTCGCGGGCGATCACGTCACCGTCGACGATGATGCCGCCACATTCAGCGAACGTGGCGGACACCGTCGACTTGCCGGCGCCGATACCGCCGGTCAGACCGATGCGCAGCATTGCGCGAATGCGATAGGCGAGGGACTAGGCGCTACCGGCGAGCTTCTCGCGCAGCGCCGCCAGCTGGGCGTCGCTGGCCAGCGAGCCGCCGGCAGCGGGCTCCTCGGAGCGCGACGCGCCGTTGGCCGACGGCTTCGCGGCCTCCTCGGCCTCCGCAGCGGCGAACTTCTCCATCTGCGTGGTGTGCATCTTGTGCCTGCGTTCCGCCTCGGCGTAACGGGACTCCCACTCCTCACGCTGCTTCTCGAAGCCCTCGAGCCACTCGTTGGTCTCGGGGTCGAAGCCCTCGGGGAAGATGTAGTTGCCCTGCTCGTCGTAGCTGTCGGCCATCCCGTACTTCGAGGGGTCAAACTCCTCGGTGTAGTCCTCGTTGGCCTGCTTGAGGCTCAGCGAGATGCGGCGACGCTCCAGGTCGATGTCGATGACCTTGACCATCGCGTCGTCGCCGACCTGAACCACCTGGTCGGGGACCTCGACGTGGCGCTCGGACAGCTCCGAGATGTGCACCAGGCCCTCGATGCCCTCCTCGACGCGGACGAACGCACCGAACGGCACCAGCTTGGTGACCTTGCCCGGCACGATCTGACCGATCGCGTGGGTGCGGGCGAAGTGGCGCCACGGGTCTTCCTGAGT
>DASQCE010000352.1:0-12969 GCA_035634855.1 Mycobacterium sp. | reverse complement strand
TGCTGCGGGATCTGCTCGCCACCGAAAAAGTCGGCGTTCGGATCGCGGCACGGGAATAGGGGCGCGGCGCATCCTGTCGTAGCCCGTATGGGTAAGGCAGTGCAGTTCGACTCGTACGGCGGCGTCGATGTGCTCGAGGTTCGCGACGTCCCACGACCGACGGCTGGTGCGGGTGAGGTGCTGGTCGAGGTCAAAGCGGCGGGTATCAACCCGGGCGAGGCGATGATCCGACAGGGCTTCTTGCATGACCGTTGGCCGGCCACATTCCCCTCCGGACAGGGCAGTGACTTCGCCGGCGTGGTCGCCGAAACCGGCCCGGATGTCGGCACCGTCGTCGCGGGCGAGCAGGTTATCGGGTTCAGCGATCGACGAGCCAGTCAGGCCGAATTCGTTGTCGTGCCAGCCGAACAGCTCACACACAAACCGGACAACGTCACCTGGGAGGCGGCGGGAGCTCTCTTCGTCGCGGGCACCACCGCGTACGCCGCGGTTCGCGCCGTCGCGTTGAACCCCGGTGACACGGTTGCCGTCGCAGGCGCTGCCGGCGGGGTCGGCACCATCGCCGTTCAATTGGCCAAGCGCGCGGGCGCAACCGTTCTGGGCATCGCCGGTCCGTCGAACGACGATTGGCTCACCGCGCACGGCGTCGTGCCAGTCAATTACGGTGACGGGCTCGCGGACCGGCTGCGAGATGCGGCACCCAACGGGCAGATCGATGCGTTTCTGGACTTCTTCGGCGGCGGCTACGTCGAACTGGCGGTGACGGAACTCGGCATCGATCCGCAGCGGGTTGACACCATCATCGACTTTCCGGCCATCGAGCGGTTCGGGGTCAAGTTCGAGGGCAACGCCGACGCCGCCGACGCAAAGGTGCTGGCAGAGCTTGCGGACTTGATCGCCGCCGGTGAGCTGGAGCTGCCGGTGGCCCAGGTTTACCCGCTTGACCAGGTCAAAGACGCGTTCCGCAGGCTGGAGCAGCGGCACACCAGAGGAAAGATCGTGCTGCGGCCGTGACGGCCGACCGACTCAGCGCGGGGCTGGGATCTCTTCCTCGTCCGGGTGCTTGCCGGTGACCTGGAAGATGATGCGGCGGGCGACCTCGACGGCGTGGTCGGCAAACCGCTCGTAGAAGCGGCCAAGCAGCGTGACGTCGACGGCCGCGGCGACGCCGTGCTTCCACTCCCGGTCCATCAGCACCGTGAACAGATGGCGGTGCAGATCGTCCATCGCGTCGTCTTCTTCACGGATCCTGGCGGCCTTCTCCGGATCGCGGGTGACAAGCACCTCTTGGGCGCTGTTACCCAATTCGACTGCCACCCGGCCCATTTCAGCGAAGTAACCGTTGACCTCTTCGGGCAGTGCATGTTGTGGGTGGCGACGCCGGGCGATCTTGGCGACATGCAGCGCCAGCGCGCCCATCCGGTCGACATCGGCGACGATCTGGATCGACGAAACGATCGCGCGGAGGTCACCTGCCACCGGCGCCTGCAAAGCCAGCAGGACAAAGGCGCTCTCCTCGGCGCGTGCGCTCATCGCGGCAATTTGCTCGTGGTCGGTGATGACCTGTTCGGCCAGCACCAGATCGGCCTGCAGCAGGGCCTGCGTCGCGCGTTCCATCGCAGCGCCCGCCAGCCCGCACATCTCGCCGAGCTGGTCTGTCAAGGCATCCAATTGCTCGTGGTACGCGGTTCGCATGAATCAAGCCTACGGGGTGTTTCGTCGAATCGTCACGACGCCCGTGGTGAACGAAAGGTGAATGCCACCTGCCAAAACGTTGTCACCGGCGCCGCTGTTTCGGCTATTCGCAACTCGTATCGGCCGCGTTGGTGACGGTCAGATCCTCAGGCAGGTGTGTCGGAGCGCTGCTGGTGCCGCGCACCACGTGGACCTGCACGGGCGAGCCGCTGGGCGACGGGGGCGTCACAGAGTAGAAGTCGCTCCCGAGCACCACACGCACCACATCGCCCAACCCGTTGACCCGTTCGATGGTGGGGTTGGTGAGCGCCGAGGCGACCGTCGCTGCGGCCTGTTCATTGCCAGGCGAGAAGAAGACAGTCGTCGAGTTCAGTGGCCCGGGGTAGTCGTCGGGATTCGTGACGTTGAAGCCATGCGACTGCAGTTCGGTTGCTGCGGTGGCCGCCAGCCCGTCCTCGCCGGTCGAGTTCGAGACACGCACGGTGATGTCCTGCGGATTGGTGGCGACCGCGTTGACCAACTCGGCATTCGCCTGGTCTGGTGGCGCCGGGGCCGCGGAGCTGGTTCTCGGGTTGGCGTCCGGCGTCGCGTTCGTCGTTGACTCTGGGGTGCCGGGCACCGGCGTGTTGTCCGGGTACTTTTCCTCTGGCAATGGGTCGTCGTTGATGATCGCGCCGAAGAGGGACCGCATGTCATCTGTGCGGGGCGTCTCGTTACCGTACTCGTCGGCGTATCCAACGGTTGGCACGGTGACGAAGGTGATCCGGCCGGCGTTCACGCCCTGGATGGACTGGCCGAGGTCGACGAGGTCCTTGGTCTTGATGTTGTCGACGTAGCTGTCCTCGATGAACATGTTGACGACATTGTTGAGCTTGGACAGCGAGAAGAACACTTCCTTGGATATCAGCGAGCGCAGCAGCGACGACAGGAACAGCTGCTGGCGCTTGATCCGGCCATAGTCGCCGTTGGTCTCGGTGGTCACCTGGCGGGCGCGCACGTATTGCAGCGCGGTGTGGCCGTCGACCATCTGGCGGCCGGCGTTGGGCAGCACGGTGCCCAACTCGTAGTCCTCCAGCGGGGTGGTGCTGCACACCTCGACGCCACCGATGGCGTCCACCATCTTCGAGAATCCGGCGAAATCGACTGCCATGAACCTGTTTACGGAAAGGCCGGACAGCTTCTGGATGACCTTCACCAGGCATTTCGGGCCGCCGACGGAATAGGCGGAGTTCAGCTTGGTTTCGGTGTAAACCTCGTCGGGCCCATAGGTTCCCGTTTCCTCGTCATACAGCGGGCCGTATTGGCCGGTCTCCGGATTCCACGCCCGGCATTGCATCGGCGTGATCGCGAGGTCGCGCGGGAACGACACGGCGACAACGCGTTTGCGGTTGGCTGGGATGTTCACCAGCATGACGGTGTCCGACCGGGATCCGCCTGCGTCCTCGGTGTCGCCCGCGCCCATGTCGCTGTTCTCGCCGAATCGGCTGTCGACGCCGACGATCAAGAAGTTCTCGTCACCGAACTGCGCGTTCGGGTCGAGAATGTCGCGCGACCCCAGGTCCAACGCGGAGACCTTGTTGAGCATGCTGTTCTTCGACGACTGCCACTGCCAGGCACCGCCGGTCAGCGCGAGCGCCGACACTGCAATCAGGGCGGCGGCGACGCGCCCGGCTACCACCGTCTTACTGCGCCGGCCCCGGCGTGGCTTGGACTGCGCCGAGCTACGGCGGCGACCGACGCGCGACGGCTGCACCCGGTCGCGCCGGCGCAGCGCCGCTAGATCCGGCACTTCGGAGGTATACCCTGCGACGACGGGGATAACCTCGGTCACCGGATCTTCTGGGTCGGCGCCCACCGCCTCGATGACCTCCGTGGGCGGTGCCGGCGGTGCCGGGGGAGCCGGCAGCGGGACCCCCGGCTCGGGTTCCGGGCGGGGCCGCCTCAGTTCCTCGGGAACACTCGCAGCGCCGTGCAACTTCGCGATCAGGTCGGCGACCGTCACACCGTCGGTGTGGCTACCGGTCTGGGCGCCCTTCTCGACGTCCTCGGAGTCGGAATTGCCGCTGCGCTCCCACGGCGCGGCGCCTGGCGATGGCCGCGGGCTTCGGGTAAGCCATTGGTTGTCGCCGCCAGTGTCCGGCGGCCCATGCCGACCGGGCAGACCAGGAGTGGCGTTCTCGCCGTCACTCATGTTCCTACCGGCCTCCGACCCTTTGACCATCGTGCGCGTCGGTGCGCATGGGCATATGCAGTGTCTTTGTCTGCCTCTAGTTCGTGTAGCAGCATTCTGCGGGCTCCGCCTTTGGAGCCAGATACGACAAGATTCATATCGTACTGAGACAACCTGAGAGACGGCCAGCCCACTGACGGTACCGAGAACGTCTCGGTTTAGCCTCCGGAGTGCATGACGTCTGCCCCCAAGGGCACCGTGCAGTCATCGGGATCGGCCAGCCAGCCCTCCGGCAGTGCCACCGACGCGGGCGACCCCTGCCGGCCGCGCGGGCCGGTGGCGGCCTGCGGGAACGGCACCTGTGGGTCGAGCTGATTGAGCAGCACGTCGAGCTCTGAAAGTGTCTTGACCAGTGCCAATGCCCGTCGCAGGTCGGCGCCCGCCGGAAAGCCGTGCAGGTACCACGCGATGTGCTTGCGCATGTCGCGCATGCCCTTTTCCTCGCCGAAATGCGCCGCCAACAGCTGGCCGTGCCGGCGCATGATGGCCGCGACCTCGCCCAGCGTGGGCGGCGTGGAGGGCGTGGTGCCGGTGAACGCGGCCGACAGCTCGGCGAACAGCCACGGCCTGCCCAGGCAGCCCCGGCCGATCACCACACCGTCGCACCCGGTGGCAGCCATCATCGCCAGCGCGTCGTCGGCGTCGAAGATGTCGCCGTTGCCCAGCACAGGGACCGTGGTGACGTGCTGTTTGAGCAGGGCAATCTGCTCCCAGTCGGCGGTTCCCGAGTAGCGCTGTGCGGCCGTCCGGGCATGCAGCGCCACGGCGGCTGCGCCTTCCTCGGCGGCGATCCGGCCCGCGTCCAGGTGGGTGTGATGGGCGTCGTCGATGCCGATGCGGAACTTCACGGTCACCGGTATGTCCGTGCCCTCGGTGGCGCGCACCGCCGCGGCGACGATCCGGCCGAACAACTTCCGCTTGAACGGCAGCGCGGCGCCGCCCCCGCGCCTGGTGACCTTGGGCACCGGGCAGCCGAAGTTCATGTCGATGTGGTCGGCGAACCCCTCGTCGGCGACCATTTTCGCCGCGGCGAAGGTGGTGTCCGGGTCGACCGTGTAGAGCTGCAGCGACCGCGGCGACTCCTCCGGTGCGAACGTCGTCATGTGCACGGTGACCGGATGGCGCTCGACGAGCGCACGCGCGGTCACCATCTCGCAGACGTAGAGCCCGCCGACCGTCCCGGCCCGGGCCAGCTCGAGTTCACGGCAGAGCGTGCGAAATGCGACGTTCGTCACACCGGCCATCGGGGCCAGCACGACGGGGCTCCGCAGCTCGATCTTCCCGATCCGGAGCCCAGGTCGGGCTTCGGTTACGACGCTGATGACGTGACCAGCAAGTTCTTGGCCGCTTTCTTCTCGGCGACCTTGCGCTCACGCTCGAGGCGGCGCTGCTTTGCTTCCTCGAACTTCTCGCACGTCTCCGTCAGCTCCTCGACGAGCTTGCCGAGGTCATCACGCATCTCAGCGGCCTCGCCGGTGAAGTCCTCGCGCTCGAAGATGCGCCACTTCTTCAGCACCGGCATGACGACGTCGTCGAGGTGGATGCGCGGGTCGTAGACACCGCCGACCGCGATGATCACGGCCTTACGCCGGAACTCCGGAACGGTATAGCCGGGCATCTTGAAGTTGCGCAGCACGCGGTGCAGCGAGGTCATCGCCTGGTTGGGCGCGATATCGAAGCCCGCCTCGGACACGTCGCGGTAGAAGATCATGTGCAGGTTCTCGTCGGCCGAAACCCGTTGCAGCAGTTGGTCGGCGATCGTCTCGTTGCACGCCTTGCCGGTGTTGCGGTGGCTGACACGGGTGGCGAGCTCCTGGAACGTCACATAGATAACGGAGTCGAACAGGCTTTCCGCGAACAGATCGCCCTGTTGGTTCTGGCCGGGAGAGAAGCCACGGGTCACCTGTTCGATGCGAAGCTGCTCCAACTCGATGGGATCGATCGCCCGGGTGACGACGAGGTAGTCACGCAGGGCGATGCCGTGCCGGTTCTCCTCGGCGGTCCAGCGGTTGACCCAGAAGCCCCACGGGCCGTCCATGGAAAAGTTCATCGCGATCTCGCGGTGATACGACGGCAGGTTGTCTTCGGTCAGCAGGTTCTGCAACATCGACACCTGGGCCACTTCGGAAAGCTGAGACTGTTGGGGGTCCCAGTCCTGCCCGCCGAGGGCGTAATAGTTCTTGCCGTCCGACCACGGGATGTAATCGTGCGGATTCCAGTCCTTGCGCATGGACAGGTGCCGGTTGAGGTTCTTCTCAACGACGGGCTCGAGCTCATGCAGTAGCTGCAGATCGGTCAGATCTTGCACCATTGGCCCCTCCCAGTTATCTGTACCTGTTGGTTGCAGTCAATATATCTGTGTACCCCGGTGACATTCAAGTCATGCCCGCGGGGTGTCACATCTGTCCCACAGGCCATCTTCCGTCGCGGTACTATCCCGTCGGGCACTCGGGGAGCCCGGTTTCCTCAAAGGTCGTCAGGCGCTGATCTCGCAGGAAGCCGACTGACGTAGGCAGCGCGATCGGTAGCGGTGAAGCGGGGCACGCAATAAGCTTCCTGCATCACGTTTGGCAGGTATTACTCAGACATCTCGGAGGTCGGGCTCAGTGAAGAAGTCCATCGTTCTCTCGGCCGGTTCGGCCGTAGCCGCATCGGCCTTGATGGCGCTGTTCGGCACCGGCGTCGCCGCGGCGGACGACTATGCAGGTCAGACCTACGCCGACGCTTCGTCAGCGGCCAGCGACGCCGGCGCGACTGTCATCATCGCCAGCCGGGTGGGCGACAAGGTGGCGCAGGACGACTGCATCGTCACGAGTTCGCAGAATGCCCCCTTCATCCATGGGGACGACTTCGCGCACGTCTCGGACACGGTGCAGTTCAATCTGAACTGCAACGGCGGGTACGCGACGGCCAACACGCCGGGGCCGTCCATGGCCAGCCCGGAGGGCCGGGAAGCCAAGGCCGCCGCGGACCAGGCCGCTGCCGAAGAGCAGCAGACGCTCGAAGAGGTCAGCACTCCGAACCAGTAGCGGTCAGTAGCTCGACACCCGGCTGAGCAGCATCTCGACGCAATAATCGATGAACTGCTCCCGTGTCGCCGTCAGGCGACCATGCAGATAAGCGGTGAACAACGCCGTCAACGCGCCGATCAGGCCGGTGGCCACCATGGCCTGCACAGCCGGATCGGTGATGCGGGTCAGCTTGCGCTGGAGCAGGTCGATGAAGTTGGGCATCCATTCGGCACCCGAGCGGGTGAGCACCGGTTCCACCCCCGGGGCCAGCAACAGCACCCGACCGCGGGACGGGTCGTCGACCATCAGCGCGACGAAGCGCTCGACAGCGTCGCGGGGCGTGTCCGCGGTCATCAGCGTTGACATCGCCCGCGTGCACACATCGTCGTAGACCGCGCGGACGAACTCGTCGCGGTCGGCGAAGCTCTCGTAGAAGTAGCGCTCGGTCAGCCCGGCCGCGCGGCAGACCGCACGCACGGTGAGGGCGGGCCCGGCCTCACCGCCCAGCAGCTCGACACCGGCGGCGATGAGTTCGTCGCGACGCAACACCTGGCGGTCCTGCAGCGGAACGCCGGACCATCGGCCGCGTCGTTGACCGGAAGGCACATCACTCCCTAAGCTTCTGGGTGACAACGTACGTAGTCAGAATGACATCTAGCTCCGATCGGAGTTCACCAGTGACTCAAGATACGTCTGAGGCGTGCCCGGTGACCACCGGATCCCCCACGCTCGCGCCCGGCTGCCCAGTCACCTCCGGTGGGTACGACGCGCCGCCGCAGCCCCTCGGGCCCGATTCGCTGACGTGGGAGTTGTTCGGCGACTGGCGCGGCCTACTGCAGGGCCCGTGGGCGGGATCCATGCAGAACATGCACCCGCAACTGGGCGCGGCCGTCGAGCAGCACTCGATCTTCTTTACCGAGCGCATGCCGCGACTGCTGCGCTCGCTTTACCCGATCGGGGGCGTCGTCTTCGACGGTGACCGTGCGCCGCAGACGGGTGGCGAGGTGCGCGACTACCACATCGGCATCAAGGGCGTCGACGATCGAGGGCGCCGCTACAGCGCGCTCAATCCCGACGTCTTCTATTGGGCGCACTCGACGTTCTTCATGGGGACCATCCTCACCGCGGAACGCTTCGGCAATGGCCTGACCGACGCACAGAAGCGGCAGTTGTTCGACGAGCACATCACGTGGTACCGCATGTACGGGATGAGCATGCGGCCGGTGCCCAAGACGTGGGAGGAGTTCCAGGCCTACTGGGATCACATGTGCCGCAACGTCTTGGAGAACAACTACGCGGCACGCGAGGTACTCAATCTATCGAAGATGCCCAAACATCCGTCGCTGCAACGGATTCCAGACTTTCTGTGGCGTCTGCAGCTGAAACTGCTCGGCTCCTTCGCGGTCTGGGTCACGGTCGGCCTGTACGACCCGGCGGTTCGGGAATTAATGGGCTACACGTGGACGGTGCGAGACGATCGGCTGCACCGGCTCTTCGGAGGACTGGTGAAGCTGTGCTTCAAGGTGCTGCCGAGACGGCGGCGTTACCACCCCAGGGCCCGCGCCGGCTGGGATCGTGCAACGGGGCGCATCCCGGCCGACGCGCCACTGGTGCACACCCCGGCCCGCAATCTGCCGCCGCTCGATGCGCGCGACAACGGCATGCACTACTGCCCGAAAGTCTGACGCGTCAGCGCGGCCGCGCGTACGGCGTCCACAGCGCGCCATCGAAATAGCGCATCTGAGAACCGTTTTGCGGATCGGGGAACCAGCCCGGCTGCACGGGCGGATACCGGCCGAAGACGCCGCGGGGGTCGCCGGCCAGGCTCAGCCGATGCTCGAACTCGGCGCGCGCCCGCAACCCCGCGTCGCGGACGGCCAGGGCCCGCCTGCGGCGCGCGACGAAAATCAACAAGCCGATGATGGCCGTGACGGCGACGGCCTCGTACCAACCGTTGAGCAGCCACCAGAGCGTCAACACCAGCCACGCGCCGGCCACCACGGGGTGGCGTCGCCAGAACGACCTGTGGACTTGCTGGTAGAGCATCGCCATCGATCATACGATTCGGCGGAAGTTTTCCGCCTTGAAGCGGACTCACCGTCCAATCGGGCGCTGCCCTCGAGACAACGATGACCCAAGTGCCTTCAAGTGTTCGTAGCGGTGCTGCTCGTGATCGTCACCGTGATCGCCGTGCTGGTCCGCGCGGCGTCGAAGAATGCGGCCGGCCGGTTGCAGGGCGTTGCGGATCGCGGTCATCGCGGGCGGCCTGACGATCTTCGTGCTGGTCCTCGGCTCGACCACGATCGTGTCGACCCGCAACATCGGGGTCGTCACAACGTTCGGCAGGCAGGGCGGCACGCTCTCCAACGGCCTGCATGCCAAGGCGCCGTGGCAGCCGGTGACCGAGATGAACGGCACCATTCAGATCGACAACCACACGGGCGAGGCCGCCACCACGGTCAGGCCTGGAAACAACTCGACGGCATTCGTCGACACAGCGTGCGGTGGCGCATCCAACCGGCGGCCGCCGATGAACTGTTCCTGGACTACCGCGACTTCGAAAACGTTCGTGACAACCTCGTGACCCGGGAGCGGAGGGCCGCCCTCAATGAGGTGTTCTCCGATTTCGATCCGCCGGCCCCGGAGAACTCCGACGGCGCCAACGTCCAGACGCTGGGCGATCAGGTGGCCGAGAAGGTGCGGACCAAGGTCGGCGGCCAGATCGAGATCATCAATGTGATTGTGCCGCTGGTGAATTACGACGAAGCCACCCAGGATCGGATCAACGCCCTGAACGTCGAGAAGGCCAACACCCGGGTGGCCGAACAGCGCGCCAAGAGAGCCGAGGCCGGTGCGAAGGCCAACGAGATCCTGGCCGCGTCCATGTCCAACGATCGCAACGTTCTGGTCGGCAAGTGTTTGGACGCCCCGCGCGAAGCGCACAGCAGCCCGCTGGGCTGCTGGCCGAACACCACGGCGGTGCCCACTGTGCCTGCGAGGTAACGTTCAGCGTTTTTCGCTATGCCTGGAGCGATTTTTGGGGCACGATTCTCATGTGACAAGGTCCCTCGGCTGCGCGGTGATGGTTTCGGCCGCCGCCGTGACCCTTGGGCTGTCGTCGAGTTTCTCGGCCCCCGCGCCTGCGTCGGCGACGACCGTCTCGGCGATGACAGACGCATACACGCCTCCGCCGTCGCCCCTGACCGTGATGATCACGCCGCTGACCCTAGGTATGCATGTCATCGAGGCGATCGCCGAAGGGATCGCGAACGCCGTCGAGCTAATCGCGACGCCGCCGCCGATCGCCATCCCTGCGCCGCAGACGGGCACCTAGCGGTTGTTTGACCCCGGCGCAGACCGGCTAGCTTTGAGGTATGCAGGCGCCAGAGGTACTTGGCGGCCGCTATGAACTGCGGGGCGTTCTGGGGCGCGGCGGCATGGCAGAGGTCCGCGATGGCTGGGATATCCGGCTCGACCGTCCGGTCGCGGTCAAGCTGCTGTACCCGGTGTTCACCACGCAGCCCGACAACCGAATGCGGTTCGAAGTGGAGGCACGCGCGGCCGCGACGCTCAACCATCCGCACATCGTGTCGGTTCACGACAGCGGCGAACACGCGGGAATGCCTTACATCGTCATGGAGCGGTTGTCCGGGCAGACCCTGGCGGATGTGATCGCCCAGGGGCCGTTGCCGCAGCCACAGGTGCGGTCGATTCTGGATGAGGTGCTGTCGGCGCTGGCCGCCGCGCACGCTGCGGGCATTCTGCATCGCGACATCAAGCCGGCGAACATCTTGTTCTCGACGTCGGGCCACACGAAGGTGGCCGACTTCGGCATCGCAAAGAGCGCCGGAAGCGCGCACACGCTGACGGGCCAAATCGTCGGCACCATGGCGTATCTCAGCGCCGACCGGATCGCGGGCAGACCGGCATCCGTCGCCGACGACCTGTATGCCGTCGGCGTCGTGGGATACGAGGCGCTGGCAGGCTGTCGGGCATTCCCGCAGGAGAACTTGGCCGAGCTGGCCCATGCCGTCACTGAGGACACGCCGCCGCCGCTGGCCATGCTGCGTCCCGACGCCGACCCGGCGCTGGCGTCGGTGATCGAACGGGCAATGGCGCGCGATCCGGGCTGGCGGTTCGGCAGCGCCAACGAGATGCGCGCAGCACTGGCCGGCCGGATCGGTGCACCCGTGCGGCCGGCCACGCGGGTGCTGGCCGCCCCGCTGCCGGACCCGACGACGATGGTGGTTGCGCCCGGGGTCCGGCGTAACCGGTCGCGGTGGTATCTCGGCCTGGCGGCCGCCGTCGTCGCCGTCTTGGTCGCCGCGATCGCTTTCATCGTCGATTCGGCATCGCAACCGGCGGTCCCGGAGCCCGCAAGCACGAGCACGTCGGTGACCCCGCCCCCGACAACGTCGTTCGTGCCACCGTCGCCACCATCGACCACGCCCGTCCAAGTGGAACAGCCCAAGCCGAAGAAGCGCGGCGAAAACGGCAATGGCAACGGCCGCAAGAAGGGCGGCGACTAGGTTGGCTAGCGATACTGACCCGGCGTTCTCCTCCGGAGTGCCAAGCGCGTAGCCGTACTTCTCGGACACCGCGACGAAATTCGCCACTTCCTCCGGGGTTGGGCGGCGCCACAGAGTCGTGACGGGGCTGGTCCTGACCCGGCCACGACGCAGGCCGGCACGCGCATCGTGCCCAACGGTTTGTCCCGCGCCTCCACCGAGGAGCTGCTGCTCGAACTGCGACGCCGAATCATGCCCCGGACCAGACGTCGCAACACCTGGGACGACTGGGACGGCGGCCTTGACCCACACGGCGACTGGCCCGAACAGGGCTAACAGCCAGCACCTGATCGATCCCCAAAGGGACCCTGACGCGGTTTGCCCCGCCGTTCGCCCTCGACACAGTTCCGGCGGCTAGACCGTATGGGGGCTGGGGCCTCCTCGCGCATGTGAACGTGGGTTGCCGACGGGAATCAGGTCCTGGCCGGTAGAGCCACAAGATGTGCGGTTGTAGGAGGCCCCAGTGAAGGTTCAGCGTACGAGCATTGGTTTGGATGTGCACGCACGTTCGGTAGTCGGATGTGCTCTTGATGGGGAGACCGGTGAGGTGTTCCAACGCCGGTTGACGCCGGATCACCGGGAGGTCCTGGGGTGGCTGGGTGATCTGCCGGGGCCGGTGGCGGTGACCTATGAGGCGGGGCCGACGGGGTTCGGGTTGGCGCGAGCGCTGATTGATGCGGGCATCGCTTGCCAGGTGGCGGCACCGTCGAAGCTGCAGCGACCGGCGGGCGATCGGGTCAAGACCGATGCCCGCGATGCCGCGCATCTGGCCCGGCTGCTGCATTTGGGTCAGATCGTGGAGGTCACGATTCCCACCGTCGCCCAGGAGGCGGCGCGGGATCTGGTACGGGCACGGGAGGACTGTCGCGGGGATCTGATGACGGTACGGCACCGGATCTCCAAACTGCTTCTGCGGCAGGGGATCGTCTATTACGGCGGGGCTGCGTGGACCGGCAAGCATGAGATGTGGCTGCGCGCCCAGCGGTTCGACAGCCCGGCCCTGATGCTGGCCTATGAGACGGCGTTGGATGCCATGGTGGCTGGTGTGCACCGCCGGGATCGTCTCGATGAGGCCATCATCGCGATGGCCGCCGATTGCGAGTTCACCCCGATCGTTCGCCGACTGTGCTGTCTGCGTGGGGTCTCGACGTTGACCGCGTTCGGGTTGGCTGTCGAGATCGGGGACTGGCAGCGGCTGACCGGGCGCTCGATCGGCGCCTACCTGGGTTTGGTGCCGTGCGAGTACTCCTCGGGCACCGCCCGGGTCCAGGGTGGGGTCACCAAGACCGGCAACAGCCATGCCCGGCGTCTGCTGGTCGAAGCGGCCTGGCATCACCGCAGCACTTATCGGCCAGGACGCGATCTGCGGCGCCGCTGGGATGCCGCCACCGTGGCCGCACGTCAGCGCGGGCATGCCGCCAACCATCGGCTGCACACCCGGTGGGCCAGCTTCGATCAGCGCAAA
>DASQCE010000351.1:0-2425 GCA_035634855.1 Mycobacterium sp. | reverse complement strand
AAGAGCTGCTCAAGGAACGCCTCGATGTCATCAAGGCCCGCCGCCGCGGCAACTGATCGGGTGAGTCCGGCGGCTCGGCCGCCGGCAACCTAGGACGCCGCTGATGTAGTGCTCTCGCTGGATTGGGTTGCCGGTGTGGTTTGTGGGCCAGAAGTGGTGTTGTGCTGTGCGGTGCTGTTCGTCGGCGCTGGTGCTGCTGGCGGTGGGTGGTCGGGTTAGGCGATGGCCCAGCCCCCGGCTGCGTGGTGCAGGCCCAGGGTGGCCAGTCGTGCGAGGTTGATGGCGCTGGCTCGGGTCAGGATGTCGGTCAGGATGCGGGCGTGTCCGCGGCAGCGGGCTTTTCGGCCGCCCCAGGGGCGGTGGGTGAAGTGGCTGATCTTGCGTTCCACGACGGGGCGATGGGTGCGGTAGGCCTGCTGCCAGACGGGGTCTTTCTGGCGAGCTTTGGCGTGTTGTAGGGCGGCTTCATGGGGGTGGATGCTGATGACCCGTCCGCCACGGGCTTTCGTGCAGGCCGCCCGCAGTGGACAGGATCCACATAGTGCACCGAAGCGCGCTGAACGGTGGCGGAGGCCGTCGCGGATGGCCACGGTGTGGTGGGCCGGGCAGGTGACGGTGCCGGCCTGCAGGTCGATGCTGAACTGGTCTTTGGAATAGCCATGGGCGTTGCGTACCGGGGGCACCTTGGCGTGCATGTCGTGGCCCCGCTGGGTCTGCTCGTGCAGGGTGGCCCCGTCGGCGTAGGCCGAATCACCGTAAACCTCAAAGTCTTTCGGCGCTGAGCCACCGTCCGGGCCGGTATCGGTGTCGGTGTCATCAGCAGGCTCATCGGTAGCGGGTTCGGTGTCGGCGCCCGGTTCGTCCAGCAGCTCGTCGATGACCTGGCGATCCGGGGTATTGGCCGCGGTGACGGACACATTGGTGATCAGCTCGTCGTCGGGATCCACATTCAAGTGAGTCTTGTACCCATCGAAGGTCCGCGCCCGCGACTTGTGCCCGTGGCGGGCTGCGACATCGACGGTGGAGATCAGCCGACCCCGGGCCACCTTACGGGTGATGCGAAACACCCCGTCCTCGCCAGCCTCGACGTCTTGGCCGGCCACCAACGCCAGCAGCTCGGCGGCGGGGGCCAGCGGCCCGTCCAGCTGGTGACCCTCCAGGGCGGTCAGCGCGGCTTGGGCGTCGCGCACCAGCGCATCCACCAGCGCCTCACGGGCTTTCGGGTCGTCCCAGTCACATGGCGGTTTACCCAGGGTGGCGTAGTCGTCGTCACGGGTCAGCGTCGCGAGCACCGCGGTCGCCAGCTGCGGGTTAACCCGGTCGGCGGCCGCCAGTACTTTGCGGATCGCCGCCCGCAACTGGATCACCGTGTCCTGGGTGGCCACCGCATCAAACAAGGGCGTGGAATCGAGAACGCGGCGGCGCCCCCGCAACAACCCCGCCGCCCGCGCCGTGGTGTTGACATCATCGAACAACCGCCGCGGCCGATCAGACTTTCGCAGCCGGTTACGCATCCCGACCAACACCGTGGGGTGAAAGGCCCCCGCACCCAACGTCAAACCGGCGGCGGCTTTCCAGCGCAGGTCAAATGCCAACCGGTCACAGGCTTCCCGATCCGACAATCCCTCGTAGGCCTGCAGCAGCATCACCGTGGCCACCACCCGTGCCGGCACCGTCGGGCGTCCCAACGCCGAGCGTTTGAACAAATCGGCGAAATACTCATCGCTGAACAGCGCATCACCGTGGTCGGCCAGCAGCCGATACACGCTGCCCTGCACCAGTTGATCGCCCACCAGCAGCATCACGTCATCGAATCGGCCCTGCCGATCCTCACACCCCAAGGCCACGTACCGATCCTCGTGGCACACCCCACCAACCCGGCACAGGCACGCCGAAACCACGCCACTAAATCAGCACCGTACTAGGCTGCGGTCGCCTTGATGAGCTGGTTGAGGCGGAAGAAGTCCGTGGGGTCGTACTCGGTCTTCAACGCGCGCAGTCGCTCCAGGCTGGGCCCGTACGCTTCCTGCAGACGCTCGCGCTCCTCGCCGAGGTCGTTGACGTAGGTGGCGCGCTCGGCGAAGGGACGCATCGCCTCATAGCACTTCCTCGACCATGCTGTGCCCGACTCCACGTCGGCGTGGTCCTCGGTTTCGAGCATTGCGATGCAGTTGTAGTGGTCGAAGCGGTGGGGGAAGGCCGTCCGGGTAGCGTCCATGCGCGCAGCGGCGCCGTGCAGCTGTTGCATGCCAATGACCGACAGCGCGGTGGGCTTCCGAGCCGCATACTCCAGGAATACGTCAATCGCCTCGTCGCCGAGCGTGCGCACGAGGCCCGACTTCCAGTAGTAGAGGCGGCCCTGGGGCCACGCTTCGTCGGTCATGCTCTGCATGTCCGTGTAATCGCGCGGTTCGAGCATGTCCGC
>DASQCE010000350.1:0-6249 GCA_035634855.1 Mycobacterium sp. | reverse complement strand
CCGATCAGGAACCCGAGCACCCCGGACCACACCACGAACGTCACCGTCAGGCCGCGTCGCTTGTCGGTCGCGAACTCGGCGAGATACACCGCGCCACCCCCGTATTCGCCGCCGGCGGAGAAGCCTTGCAGGCAGCGCAGGAACAACAGCAGCAGTGGGGCGGCGACACCGATCGTCTGGTAGGTCGGCAGCAGGCCGATGGCCAGCGTCGAGGCGGCCATCAACAGGATGACGACGGCCAGCACGCGTTGCCGCGCGATCCGGTCGCCCAGCGGTCCGAACACGAACCCGCCGAGTGGTCGCATGAAGAACGCCGCCGCGAAGATCGCGAAAGTGTTCAGCAGAGCCGCGGTTTCATTTCCCGAAGGAAAGAAACTGGCGGCGATGAACGTTGCGAGGAAGCCGTAGATGGCAAAGTCGAACCACTCGACGGCGTTGCCGATCGAAGCTCCGGTCACAGCCTTACGCACATCCGATGTCCCGCCGCTGCGCTCGCCCCGGCTGGCTGGCATGGCGATTCTCCCGAAAGTAAGCGTCCCGCTTAGTATTTCGCTTACGGGCGACGTGAGCCCCGCTTTCATTGAAAAAGATAGCGGCCGCGACTTCCGCATGTCGCACGTGTCCTGATAACGGTTCCATTTTGACGCACCGGCTGGGGAGCGATCGATGGCAGAAACCATGCGACGATTGCCGGTCGTCTTCGACCGCGCACACTGATTACATCCGGATCCAATGGGAGCGGTTGCCCACCCACGTCGAATACATCACACAGCAACTCGATTCGGGTTCGCAGCGCTGTTGTCAGCCCGGCAACGACGATGCCGTCTCGCGGCTCCCCAACGGGCAGCGAACTGGCCGGCGATGATTTCCGGTCGTCGCCGGTGTCTATATACCGGACCGATTCGAAGGAGGTACGGCGATGGACTTGCCGCCGATCGTCACACCACAGGAGTGGGACGCCGCCCGCCGGGAAATGTTGGTGAAAGAGAAGGAGCTCACCCGCGACCGCGATGCGCTGGCCGCACAGCGCCGGCGGATGCCGAGGGTGGCGGTCCAGAAGGACTACCTATTCGACGGGCCCGGCGGTCCGGCCAGCCTGCTCGAGTTGTTCGATCGCAGGCGTCAGCTGATCGTCTACCGCTTCTTCTTCCAGCCCGATGTGGACGGCTGGCCCGACGCCGGCTGCCCGGGGTGTTCGATGCTGGCCGACCAGGTCGGCCATCTGGCACACCTCAACGCCCGCGACACCACGCTGGTGTTCGTCTCCCGTGCTCCTCAGGACGCCATTGCGCAGCTGAAGAAGCGGATGGGCTGGGACGTGCCCTGGTACACCATCACGGATTCGTTCGACGCCGACTTCGGTGTCGACGAGTGGCACGGCACCAACGCCTTCCTGCGCGACGGGCAGTCGATCTTCCGCACGTACTTCATCGACAACCGCGGCGACGAGGCGATGGGCAGCACCTGGGCATATCTGGACATCACCGCTCTCGGCCGTCAGGAGGAGTGGGAGGACTCGCCCGACGGGTATCCGCAAACGCCGCCGTACGTATGGTGGCACCGGCACGACGAGTATCCGGCCGCTGGTCGCTGACAGCACACTCGCAGGCGGATCGGGATCCTCGGCGAGGAGACTACGTCGCCCAGAACGGGCGAGTGACCAGAACGTAGAGCACCAGCACGGCCAACGGCGCCAGCAGCGGCACCCACGGCAGCTGAATCGGAAGCGATGCGGCCGCCAGACCCACAGCGGTAAACCCCACGGCGCCAAGCATTGTCGGTGACGTCACCGCAGCGGTGTGCCGCAACACCAGATACCCCGCGGCGCACAGCCCGGACGTCGCGGTCAAAACGGGGGCCGCGTCGGCGAGCACGATCACCGCCACGGTGGCCAGCACCGCGATCGTGGCGGCAGGACGAAACACACTGCCCACCAACACCGCAGCCGCCGCGACAACCGCCGCGACCAAACCCGGGCCGTCGGCCTGCACCGCAGCCGACGCCACCATCACCAACCCGAACGCCGTCGAAACGGCCCGGGTGACGGGTGAAGCCGCGGCCCTCATGTGCGCGCCGCCCGCCGCCGTGATGGCCTCCGATGATCGGGCACCAGTTGCATTGCCTGATCGAGCGTGGCATCGCCGAGCCACGACACCACGTCGACGCCGATCGTGCCCATGTCGCGGTACATGAACGAGCGCTGCAGCGACCACATCCTGGCGACCAGCCGGTCTCGCTCCTCTTCGAACGGCGCGCCCTCCAACACGTCGACGGCGACGACGGTGTGACCGCGCTTGCGTAGGTCGATCAGCGCTAGCGCGAATTCGGTGTCGAGCATTGTGGAGAACGCGATG
The DNA here is from genome assembly GCA_035634855.1 of Mycobacterium sp. Taxonomy (GTDB): domain Bacteria; phylum Actinomycetota; class Actinomycetes; order Mycobacteriales; family Mycobacteriaceae; genus Mycobacterium. The sequence goes on along the minus strand of DASQCE010000350.1, from coordinate 3,895 downwards.
ACGATCGCGCCGGGCGGGACGGCGGCCCGCGGCGCCAGCGTCCCGGGCGTGGTCTCGAAGCCGTCGCCGGCGGTGAGCATGGCATCGAGGATCCGGTAGAACTGTCGACGCCCGATGTCCGCGCCGAGCCAGCGCGGGTGGCGGCCGCCAAGCGCGACGACGCCAGCGCGATCACCGCTGCGCAACGCACTCTGCACGACCTGTACGGCGCCGCGCGCGATGCGGTCGGTTGCTTCGGTCGCCGGACCGGGCGGCTGCGGATACCCGTCGATCAGCACCACGACGTCGGCGGCGCGGTCGGTCAGCCGCTCCGTGACATGCAGGCTGCCGCGCCGCGCGCTGACCGGCCAGTTGACCGTGCGCAACTGATCGCCGGGCACGTATCGGCGGACGTCGGCGTACTCGACGCCAGGCCCGATGTGTCGCGTCAGGTGGGTGCCGAGGCGGTCGAGCAGTTCTGTGCGTGGGATAGCGGTGGATTGTGGTGGCGCCAAAGGGAACACGAAGACGTTGGCAGCGTCGGCCACGCCGGTGCCCACGACAAGCCCGCCGCGCCCAAGGACTCTCACGCGGGTCACGATCGGATACCGGCCCCACTTGTCCGCGGAGACGGCGACCGTCTGCCGCTGCCGGGAAGCCGACTCGACCGTTTCGAGCCGCATGCCTTCAACGGTCTCGAGCGTGAGATCCACCGCCACGTCGGCGGTTTCAGTGTCTTCCCTGACGGCCCACACGTCCAGCCGGGATTCCTCGGACTCGAAGCAACGCTGAGAGCCGGGCTCTGCGTGCACGTGAACCCTCGGCACCGTGCGCTGCCACCCGATCGACACCAGGACGCCTACCAGTGGAGCCGCGAACGCGACGAGCTGCCAGTAGCCGCCGATTACGGCGACCGCGAGTGCGGCCGCGGCAGACGTGATGACTGCACGTGTCAAAGGCGATGGACGCCAGCGTAACTCGACTTCGGTGCTGTGACTCTCGATCACGTCGCCAGCCCTTGGTCAGTTCTTTGTTCGGGGAACCGGCAGGCGTCGCAACAGTTCCTCCACGACGTCGGACCCATGTACTCGCCGCACCCACATCTCCGGTCGCAGGCTGATCCGGTGCGCCATGGTGGGTACGGCCAGCGACTTGACGTCCTCTGGTATCACGTAATCCCTGCCGAGCAGCAGCGCCCTGGCACGGGCGAGTTGGACCAGGTCGAGTTCCGCGCGTGGGCTGGCGCCAACGGCGACTTGCGGATGCTGCCGCGTCGCGGTCGCCAACGAGACCACATAACGCAGCACGTCGTCGTGCACGGTCACCTGCTCCACCGATTCGCGCATGGCGATAAGGTCGTGCGCGTCGACGACCTGTTGCACGGTCGGCCTGGCCGAGCCCCGTTCGAGGCGTCGACGCAACATCGAAGCCTCTTCCTGCTCGGACAGATACCGCAATTCGAGTCGGATCGAGAAGCGGTCGAGCTGTGCCTCGGGCAGCGGGTAGGTGCCCTCGTACTCGATCGGGTTGTCGGTGGCCAGCACGATGAACGGCACCGGGAGTTTGTGGGTGACACCGTCGATGCTCACCTGCCCCTCGGCCATCGCCTCCAGCAGCGCCGCCTGGGTCTTGGGCGGTGTTCGGTTGATCTCGTCCGCGAGAAGCAGGTTGGTGAAGATCGGTCCGCGGCGGAATTCGAAACGCCCCGACTGCATGTCGTAGACCGTCGAGCCGAGCAGGTCGGCCGGCAGCAGGTCCGGCGTGAACTGCACTCGCGTGAAGTCAAGGCCCAGCGCCGCGGCGAAGGACCTGGCGATCAACGTCTTGCCAAGGCCGGGCAGGTCCTCGATCAGCACGTGTCCGCCCCCGAGCACGGTCGTGAGAATCAGCATGAGCGCACCGCGCTTGCCGACCACCACCCGTCCTATCTCGTCGAGCACCGCCTCGCAGTGCGCGGTCGTCGTCGCAGCGGGCAGCCCCATATTCGCCGTCATACCTGCTCCAACCGTCGCAGAATTTCATCGAGGGCGTCCCGGCCGGGGCCGGGTTCGTCCTCGCTGGTCCGGGACACGTTCTGCGGATCCACCCACGCCCACAGCTCTGCCCCGAACAGCATGGTGCCGGTGGCGTGAAACGCCGCGTGATTCCTGGTCTGCCGCTGTCCGGTCGCGAGTTCGAACTGTCGGGCCAGCATCGGACGCAGGTGCCTGTCCCAGTCCCTGCGCGTGGAGTCCGACCGGCTGACCAAGGTCTCGGTCCGAGACAGCCAGCGGCGCAAGGACTCCGCGGCGTCATTGCTCAATGCGCTGTCGGATCCGTATCCGGGTTCGCGCACGAGGTAGAAGCGCAGCGCCAGCAGCACCAAGGCGACCATGACACCGACGACCACCAGCACGAGCTCGCGGTCGAGGACCGCGAACGCCGCCACCTCGACCAGTACCACGACGAAAACCCCTGCAGCTACAAGCTTTTTCATGCGATGCTCCGCAAGTCAACAAGCACGAGGCGAAGCGCGTCGACCGCGATATCGCGATGTCCCTCGTTCATCACATGCGGGGAGAACCGCGCCTCCTCGAACAGCTCGACGAGCCGAGTCGCGGAGGCGGCGCGCAGCGCATGGTGGGAGACGGCTCGGGCCAGCACCTCCGACGGGGTGTCGCAGTCCAGAGGAACCGCGCCGGGCACGTGTGTCAGCTCGCGCTCCATCGCGGCGTAACACGCGATGATCGCCTCGCGCGGTTCGCGGCTGAGGTCACCGATCTCGGCCAGGCCGACTTCGGCTGCCCGCGCGAGTGATTCCGCCGCGCCTGCCTGAGCGGGAGCTTCGGGGAATTCACAGTCGGACACCCACGATGTCGCGACGCGATGCCGCCTGCGCGCCGTGACGGCCATGCCGACGACGATCAGCGCCATCAGGATCAACATCGGCGCAACGAGGTAACCGACGACGTTTGTGCCGGGGTCGTCCGGTGAACCTGGTGGCCGCGGCACGGGATTGGTGTTGGTGGGCGGAGCGCTGCCCGGGTCCGCGATGGTCGGCGTTCCCGACGGTGGCTGATCCCCTGGACCGTGCACGCCCAGCCGATTCAGCAGCATCACGAGCAGCAGCCACGCGATGACCACGGCGAGCGCGATCAGGGAGAAGCGCCACGTTGGGCGCCCCATGGTGCCCCGGCCCTCGGGTAACCGCCCGGGTCCTGGGCGCCGCACCTCACGATTGCGCAGCCGCGCGATGATCGCGTAGCCGATGATGGCGACCGAGATGCTGAGCAGGGCGACGTCGACGACCAGCGCCGCCGGGCTGCTCTGTGGCCGCTGTCGGTCGGCCACCGGTTCACTGCCGGGCAGATAGCCGCGCAGCGCCCACGCGGTGGCGAACAAAAGCGCGATTACCGCCGTCGCTCGCGCTGTCGACTTGTCGATACCGGCCATCGGCACACCAATCGGCTTGGCTTATCCCCATCCTGGCACGTCCGCGGATCCGGGCAATGGAGATTCCAGCTGCGTCCGGCTCCGATTTCGGCACGCCAACGTTGCATCGGCGATACGTGGCGATATATCGGAATCGCCGCTATCTTTGGCGCAGTGACGACCACACTGCAGGACGCCAGAGTCGCGTCCGCCCTCGACCGGATGTACACGGAGTCCACCGAACAGTTCGCTCGGCTTCGCGAGAACCGCGACGTGTTCGAGCGCATCGCCAAGGCGAGCGCGCAAGAGCGTGCCGACGCGCTCAGCGACATCTACATGCCAGTGACCCCCGACGCGGGCCGGCTGCTGTACGCGCTGGTGCGGGCGACACGGCCGAGCACCATCGTCGAGTTCGGCATGTCCTTGGGGATCTCGGCGATCCATCTCGCATCGGCGGTGCGCGACAACGGCAGCGGTCGCGTCGTCACCACGGAACTCAGCGGGG
>DASQCE010000349.1:0-9521 GCA_035634855.1 Mycobacterium sp. | reverse complement strand
TCAGCAGAAACTGGACTGCACCTACGACGAGATCGACCTGGAACACCTCACCCAGGAAATGGCCGGCGGCGACGAACTCGCGGCGCTCTCACACGAATTACGCGGCAAAGGCGCATAACCAACCAGCAGACCCCGCCGACCAACTAGGCCGGCGGGGCCTTGCTATCCACAAACGTTATGCGACCGTTCACCTGGGCAAAGGCGTGCTGGCCCAGCCCTCATGCCATCGAGACGGCACAATAGAGACGTGCACACAGAACCTGAAGCGAAGGCTCACACGCCGGTCTGGCGTGACCCGCTGTCGGCGGGGTTCAGGGCGCACCGTCACCTGTTACTGCTGCGGCTGCGGTGGCACGAACGCCGCGCGGCCCCGGACAGCGAACAGCGACGCCCGCAGGGCGATGCGCGCCCGGCGCGACGGCGACCGCTACAGCGGAATCACCGTTAGCCCGGCTTCGCCCGTCGTCCCGACGTAGACCGCGTCGCGCGCAGGATTGACGACGACCACCCGCGGCTGATCCGTCGGCAGTCCGAGCGTCGCGGTGCCGACGACGGACTTGGACGCAATGTCGATGATCGACGCGATCCCGTACTCGTTGACCACCACCAGGCGATCGCCCGCGGGGCTGATCGCGATGAATTGCGGGTTGGCGCCCTGACATTCGTCGACACCGGCCTGGGGTAGCGCGATGTCGTGGATGACTTTGTTCAGCCGCGTGTCGACCACTGAAACCCAGCCGACCTCGGTCGCCTCATCCGAGGACAACCGCACGCCCTGGTTGGCGACGTACAGGCATCGGCCGTCGGGGCTCAGCACTGCTGCGGCCGGGATGCTGCGCACTTGTCGGTCGGCCGATGCGTCAATCCGGATGCGCGCCACCACATTCAACGTCGACGTCTCCAGCACCTCCAGGCGGCCATCGAGGTCGTCGATATCGAGGTACAACTGGCCGCTACTGCTCGCAAGTATGGGTTGCCGGATGAATGCGGGCGCATCGTTGAGACCGAACGAACCCAGTTCCTGTCCGGTGTCGGCGTCGAGAATCACCACCCCTGCGGTGACGTTGGTGTGTCCGAGCCGATCGTCGGCGCAGACATAGATGCGCTCGCCGGCAGAAAACATCGCTATCGAATCACCACCGGAGACGGTTCCGACCAGCACACGCGTTTCGGGATCAACAATGAGCACGGCGGGATTGGATCCGGACTCGGTCATCAACGCATAGAGCCGTGATCCGTTGGGACTGAGGGTGATTGCAGCTGGTATGCCGTAGCCGACGGGCAACGATCCTTCCAGGCGAAGCGAATCCACGACCCGGTTGCGGGTTGGGCTGCCCTCGCGGATGTCGATGACGCGGATGACAGCGTCATTGCGATCGGCGACGTAGAGCCGCGATGAATCGGGACTGGCCGCGAGGCTCGTCGGGATGACATCCGCGAGGTCGTCGATGGTCTTGACCACCACGTTGGCTTCGGTGTCGACAACCTTGATCGTCCAAGCGTCGGTGCCGCTGGACCGATCGGGGCGCGAGGCCGCGACGTAGGCATACCGCCCATCCGGCGACATCGCGATGTCACGCACGGGACCCACCCCGGCGACCGTCTGCACCGGCGCGACGGTCGAGTCCACGACGCCGGACGTTGTCACCAGCGCGGGGGTCGCCGCCGCGGATCGGTCCGAGAGCCTGAACAGCGACCGCAACAGCTCCATCAGCAAAAGACCCGGTGCCGATCGGGAGCTGGTACTCGACGAGGGGCGACGCCCCAACGCCACCAGCAGGGCCGAGATGGCACCGACCCAGCCTCCCGACGCCGGCGCCGGAACCGGCGCGGACATCTCCTCGGAATTCTGCGCAGACGCCGCAGGCATCTTGGTCCCGATCCGGGGCAACAATCCGACGCCGGTGGGGGTAATCGCGGCGCGCTGGCCACGGCTGGCGTGCGCGACCGCTGGCTGTGCGGACATCGCGACCGCCACCCCCAACGCAAGCGCCAAAGCACTCGCCCGCTCGATGTATCTTGCTGCGCCCAACGCGGTCATCTCCTGCCAGTCCCGTAAGTTCACGGAGTTTGCTCCGCCCTCGCAGGGTAAGGAGGAGCGGCGCCGGAAAACACGAGTAGTCCGCTACCTGTTTTCAGGCTCTGCAGGTCAGCCCGGCAGAGCGACATCGACAACAGTTCTCTCGTATGCAAGGAGAAAACCGGTCGGGCGTCTTAAGATCCGCGAATGGCCATTGAATGGCGCACAGTCCCGCGCGGGCAGTCGCTGGGCCTTTTGGAGTCGACGCTTAAGAGCAAGAACCGATTGGGCACAGTGCTTGCCGGTTCGGCTGGAGTCGGCAAAACGGTGCTCGCTCGCCATGCTGTCGACCGGTTTGCTCAACGACACGGCGGCGTGTCCGTGCAATGGCTGGCCGGCACCGCATCGGCGCGCCAGATCCCGTTCGGCGCGTTCAGCCACCTGGTCGACGTCGCCGGGGTCGGCGACTCCCCGACGTTGTTGCGTTCGGCCCGCGCCTCGTTGCTGCAGCGCGGCGGGCAGGGACTGCTCCTTGCCATCGATGACGCCCATCACTTGGACAATCTGTCCGCGACGCTGGTGCACCAACTCGCGTTGACCGGGTCCGCGCGGTTCGTCATCACCGTCAGGACGGGTGAGCAGGCCCCCGATGCGATCACGTCGCTGTGGAAGGACCGGCTGCTCGACCGGCTGGATGTCGAGCCGTTCGATGTCGCGCAGACAAAAAGTTTGCTGGAGGCCGTACTAGGGGGTCCAATGGAGACCTCGAGCGCCGGTGCGGTATTTACCGCGAGCCAGGGAAATCCGCTGTATTTGCGCCATCTGACAGAAAGCGCGATTGGTTCGGGCGTTTTGCGCCAGGTCGATGGCATCTGGCAATTGCGAGGCCATATCGGGCTGTCGGCAGAACTTTCCGCCTTGATTGGCCGGCACCTGGATGCCCTGCCCCCGGCGGTGACGTCGGTCCTGGAGTATCTCGCGGTGGAGGAGCCCCTCAGCTTGCGGGATCTGACCGAACTGGCGGGCCGTGAGGCCCTCGAGGAAGCCGAGGACCAGCGCGTCATCGAGGTCGTCAAGCGCGGCGACGACCTCGTTGTGCACTCCGCTCATCCGCTCTACGCCGAGCAGGTGAGGGCGACGCTCGGCCAGATCGCGACCCGGCGGCTGCGCACCCAGCTGGTCGCGCAGTTGTCGTCGAAACCAATCGAGCACGTAAGTGCCAGGTTGAGGCTTGCGGCGTTGGCGATCGAGAGCGACACCCCGCCGCCTGTTGACGATGTCGTGACCTCGTCGTGGGAGGCGATGCGGCTGGGAGACCTGGTGCTCGGCGAGCGCCTGGCCCAGAGCGCCCTTGACCGCTCTGGCGGCTTGGCGGCCAGACTGCCACTGGCGCACGCGCTGTCTTGGCTGGGCCGCGGTCCCGATGCCGACCAGGTGCTGACTCCGGTCGAGCCGGACAGCCTTTCGGAGTGGGACCTGACCGCGTGGACCCTGCCGAAGGCGGCCAACCAATTCTGGATGCTCAACCAGCCCGAGGCCGCCGTCGACTTCCTGTACGCGATGCGCGACCGCGTCGCGGAGCCAGCGGCCGTGGCCACCATCGACGCGTTGGCGGCCACCTTCGCGATGAACTCTGGCGACCCGCGGCGGGCGGTGGAGATCGCCGCTGAGGTGCTGGATTCACCTGCCAGCCAGGATCTTGCCGTCGCCTGGGCGGCGGCAACCGCCGCGCTGTCGAGTGCGCGACTGGGCAGGTTCGACGACGTCGGCCCGCTGGCTGAGCGCGGCCTGGCGGCGGCGCATCCGGGACTGCTGCGGTTCACCATCGGGCTCGGTGAAATCACCACGCTGATGATGACAAAGAGCGTGCTGCACGCGCAGCGGCTGGCGCGCCACTTCATGGAGTTCTCCGAGCTGCAGCAACCGGGCCGCGCGATCGGCGAAGTTCTCCTCGCGCGCACGTTGATCGCGACGGGGGAGTTCGACCTGGCGACGTCTCTGCTGCGCCAGTCCGCCGCCGCGCTGTCCGAGACCGGCTACTCCTGGGGCCCGCTCGCGCTGATGTACCTTGCGCAGGCACTTGGCCAACAGGGCGATGCAGCGGGGTCGGCAGAGATTTTGGCGCGCGCCGAATCTCGGCACAGCATGAGGTCCGAACTGTACGCGCCCGAGCTGGCCCTCGGGCGCGCGTGGACGCTGGCCGCCGCCCGTAATCTGCCCGGTGCGATCAGCGCCGCGCGCGACGCGGCCCGGATTGCCGAACGGTCAGGGCAGCTGGCAATCGCACTGCAGGCGTTGCACGACGCGGTTCGGCTCGGCGACGCTACTGCCGCCGATGCCGTTGGGCGCGTGACCGGCGCCCTGGACTGTGTGGCAGGCAGAGCCGCACTGGCGCACGGCCGTGCGTTGGCCGCCGCCGACGCCAAGGGGTTGACCGCCGTGGCGGGCGAACTTGCCGAGCTCGGCATGAAGTGCGCCGCGGCCGACGCCGCCGCGCAGGCGGCCAAGGTGTTCGCGGCCCGCCACGAGCGCAAGGGCGAGGTGGAGGCCATGGCCCGGGCCGCTGAACTGGCCGGCGGTGCATCGACGCCCGCCCTCGATCAGGTGCTGAACCCGTTGCCGCTGACCGGCCGGGAACTCGAGATCGCGATCATGGCGTCCGAGGGGATGACCAACAAGGCCATCGCCGAGCGACTGTCCGTTTCGGTGCGCACCGTCGAGGGCCACATCTACCGCGCATGCATGAAACTCGACGTGCCCGACCGCACCATGCTGGCCGAAGTCGTCGCCTCGACAAAAACGAGTACCGGACTACGCAAGACATCCTCGCGATCGCCGAGCACGCTGTAATTCTCGACCTTGACCTGCGCAGGAGGTCCAATGGCTATCGCAGCGCCTCAGTCGACCAACGGGCAGACCCCGTCGATCAGCGAGCTAGACCCGCTCGAGCCGATCCCGCCCGACCGCTTCGAGACCATCGAGTTCCCGGCCCGCGACGGTCTCACGCTCAACTTCAAACACCTGCCACCCGCGTCGGGGGCCGCAGGGGAGCCGCTGCTGATGGTCGCGGGGACAGGCACCCGCGCCAACCTCTGGAACCCGCCGAGCGACAACCTGGTGAAGCAGCTGACCAAGAACGGTTTTGACCTGTGGATGCTCAACTGGCGGTCCAGCATCGACCTGCCCGCGGTCAGGTACACGCTCGACGATGCGGCGGTGCTCGACATGCCGAGGGCGGTCCAAGAGGTGCGCGATCGGACCGGTGCCAAGAAGATCAAGGCCCTTATTCACTGCCAGGGTTCGTGCGCGTTCATGATGGCGATCACCGCGGGACTCCTCCCGGACGTGTCGATGGTGATCTCGAACTCGTCGGCGCTGCATCCCGTCATGCCGTGGCAGGCGCGACTGAAACTACCGCTCGCCGTTGCCTTTTTGAACCGCGAGAGGATCAGCGGGATAAATCCGCAGTGGGGTCTGCACGCGCCGCGGCTGCTGCCCAAGATCCTCGACTGGTACGTCAAGGCCACGCATGACGAATGCGACAACGCGGTGTGCAAACACACCAGCTTCATGTACGGGTACGGACACCCCACCTTGTGGCGCCACGAGAATCTCAACGACGAGACCCACGAATGGATCAAGGGGGAGTTCGGTCAGGTGCCGATGTCGTACTACGGGCACATCGCGGACTCGTCGGCGGCGGGCGAGATGGTGTCGACCGGGAAGTACCGCGAGCTGCCGCCGCTGTTCACCGCCGAGGCGCCACAGACCGACGCCCGCTTCGTCTTCATGACCGGTGACAGGAACCAGACCTTCTTGCCGATCGGCATGGGCCGTACCTTCGAATACTTCGAGCGGCATGCGCCGGGAAAGCACACGTTCCAGAAGTTCGCCGGCTACGGACATCTCGACGTGTTCTTAGGGCAGTACTCGCACCGAGACGTGTTCCCGTTCATCCTCGACGAATTGAGCAAGCCATGGTGATGGAAGCGAACGCCGCCAAGAGCGCGCAGCCGGTCGCTGCACCGACCGCCGAGGAGGTTCGCGCGAAGCTGAGGGTGGCCCGTCCGGGTTTGCGCTTCAGCGAGGTGATGACCGGGATGATCACCATGGGTGTCACGGATCCCGTTAAGGGCTATGCGAATGATGCCGCAATCGCCATGCGGTTGCATGCCACCGTCACCGTGCCGAATCTGCCTGGGTTCATCAAGGACCCCAACCACAAAGGAGAGTGGCGCGCGGCGGGTTCGATACCGGTGTTGGGCGATGACGTAATCGACATGGGCAACAGTGATTTCGGGCTCTTCCGCCGTGCGATCCGGGACGGCAAAGGCGTCCGCGAGTTGGTCTACGACACCGAATTCTCGGTCGGCGGCCGGCAATTCAGGATGCACGGGCGCAAGTACGTCGAACCCTCGCCGCCGTGGCGGCTGTGGCCCGCGACCACAACGCTGTACGTCCAACTGTTCCCGGCGAGCGGCACAGCAGGCCAGCCGGTTGCGGCGGGAGTCCTTCGGTTGACGCTGTGGTCCTTCATCCGGCAGCTGCTCACCATGCAGGTCATCGGCAACTACGGGCTGTTCGACAGGTGGCGCCACAAGCTGTCGTTCTATCGGTTCTTTGTGTCGTCTCTCGTCAACACCTACGTCAAGTGCCGCCGGTGGTGAGTGGCGAGGACCGCGCCGACGTCGTGATCGTCGGCAGCGGGTTCGGGGGTGCAGTCGCGGCATGCCGCCTGGCCGCAACCGGCCGAAGTGTGGTGGTTTTGGAACGCGGACGGGACTGGTCGAAGACCAGGACACCCCAGCGACCCCGTGACTACCTCTACTCCAACAGGATGCCGCACCGTCTCAACGGCTGGCTTGATATCCGTTTCCTCGATCAGATGGTGGTGGCCACCGGCGCCGGCGTCGGCGGCGGATCGCTGATCTACGCCAATGTGTGTGTGGACGCGCCCGACCGAGTCTTTTGTAGCGGCTGGCCGTCGCCGATCACCGCAGCGGTGATGAAGGACTATTACGGCGAGGTCGCCAAAGTACTCAAGCCGCAGGAGATTCCGGAAGGGCAGATCAATCCACGGATGGCGATGCTTGGCCAGGCGGCAGCCGCAATGGGCGTGGCGCCGCGGTATAAGTCTCTCCCGCTGGCTGTGGCGTTCGACGAGACCGCGCCGGACAGGGGCGGTGAGCCGTGGCGCGATCCCAGTGTGTATCAGTCCGGCAAATGCGTGCATTGCGGGGACTGTGTGATCGGTTGTGAACACGACGCCAAGCACACGCTCGACAAGAACTACCTCGCCATGGCGAAAGGCGCGACAATCAAGCCGCTGTCCCTGGTCACGCACATCGAGAAGGACCCGAACGGCGCGTGGCGGGTGCACTACCGCGACGTCAGCGAGGGCCGAAGTCGTAAGCGCCAAATAGTCGGCAAGATAGTGATTCTCGCGGCAGGCTCCATTGGATCCCCCGAGATCCTGCTGCGCTCGCGTGACGAGTTCCGGACGCTAAAACAGCTGCCCCGTGCACTCGGTCGGGGATGGAGCCCGAACGGTGATTTTCTCACCCTTGCCCGTTACCGGAATCCGGGACAGCCGCTGCTGCAGCCGACCAAAGGGCCGACGATCGGTTCGGCGATCGATCTTCTCGACGGTGTCGATCTGCCCGACGACAACATGATCGGGTACGACGGGCGGATCTACGTCGAGGACGGTGGGCTGCCGAACCTCGGGGCGCATCTACTGAAGGGCTGGAAGGACGCCGGTGGGCTGAAGCAACGGCTGTACCAAAAAGCCAGTGACCTCACCGATTTCAGCGACATGATCCCGTGGTTCGGCCAATCGATCGACGCGGCGGACGGCGAGTTCTCGTTGCGGAGCAAGTATGTGTTCTGGCGGGCCAGGACGCGACTCAACTGGAATCCACAACACTCGATGAGTGCGCTGGACACGTTCAACGACGTCCATGTCGCGATGACGCTTGCAACGGGCGGTGAGCCAATGCCGTTGGCCACGTGGCGCCGCCTCCGGATGCTTGTCACACCACATCCGCTGGGCGGCTGCAACATGGCGGCCTCGGAGGGAGCCGGCGTGACCACGCACGCCGGCGAGGTGTTCGGCCATCGCAACCTGTTCGTGATGGACGGCTCGGTGATTCCGCGCGCGATCGGCCGCAATCCGTCCAAGACCATCGCCGCGCTAGCCGAACGCAGTTGCGAAAGGCTGGTTGCCGAGCTGCCCCGCCGCCTCGGCGTCTAGCGCGGGGCCATGCCCGCCGCGCGGTACGCAGCGTCGACATAGGCCATGTTCTCCACCGCATCGGCGGTGTCGAGCGGTAACGGCGCGCCGTGCTGCACATGCGCAGCGAACGCCTCGAGTTGATAGGTGTACGACGGTCGGGTGCCCAGTCGCTCGACTGTGGTGCCATCCGGGGTGTTGATGGTCAGCCGGTCGTCGTCGTGGGGCTTGATGAAGTTGTGCACCAACACATCTCCGCGTGTCCCGACGATTCGAAGCGTGAACGTGTAGTCGTCGGCGACCATCGAGCTTGCACTCAGTCCCGTCGCCCCGCCTGGAAACGCGAGCTCGACGTCGCACCACGCATCGACGCCGGGGCTGCGCTGTTCGGCGTGGGCGCGGACGATCGACGGATGCCCGAGCCGCCGCATGAGGTGCAGGCCGTAGCAGCCCAGGTCCATTAGCGCGCCACCGGCCAGCTCCAACGACCACCGAGGATCGTCGTCCTCGGGTGCGGGCATGGCCATCCGCGCCTCGACATGTTCCAGGTCACCGAGTGTGCCGTCGCGCGCCAGCTCCAATGCGCGGTGGGTGACCGGATGAAACAGGTAGTGAAACCCTTCCATCACGGTGACTCCCGCGGCGTCGGCCACCGCGGCGACCTGCTGTGCCTCCGCGCGATCACGCGCGAACGGCTTCTCGGTCAGCACCGGCTTACCCGCAGCGACGGCCGCCAGATTCCACGGCGCGTGCATCGCATTGGCCAGCGGGTTGTACACGACGTCGACCTCGGGGTCATTGACCACCTCATCGTAGGACGCCAAAATGCGCTCCACGCCGTGCTTTTCGGCGAACAGTTGCGCCCGCTGAGGGTCGCGTGCGGCGACGGCGACCAGCCGGTGGCCCAGTTCGTGCGCGGGCGCGACGATCGCCAGTTCGGCGATTCGCGACGCGCCGAGCACCCCGATCTTCAGGTTCATTCTCGACTCCCGCTCGCTCCGAGGCTCATTCTCGACTCCCGCTCGGCATGGTTGGGCCGCTTTCGGCCGGCATGTCGCAGTGCGCCACCGCACCCTGCAATGTCAGCGCCTGCGAGGTGCGATGCAGATGAGCGGGATAGGAGGCCAGGTGCTCGTCGGGCACGAAGCCGAGGTGGTAGTCACGATGTGGAACCTGCCGATTCCCGCCGGGATTGACGCCATTCACCGGTGCGGTGGCCTGATGACGCCGGCCCAGCCACGCCTGAGACACGGTCGCAATCGCGTCGTT
>DASQCE010000348.1:0-2757 GCA_035634855.1 Mycobacterium sp. | reverse complement strand
GACCCGTCCGCTGCGCTGCGGGAGGAAGTGACGGCCACGCTCGAGGCCGCGCTGGCCGATCTCGACGTGGCCGGACAACTCGAGGCCGGCACGCTGCTTCGAGCGGTTCGCTGGTCGGGCTTCGGCGCCAGCGGTCCGGCGCTGACCGCGGTGTCGGCGCGATCGACCTCACCGCGGGCCGCGTCGGGCAAGAGCCCGGATCGTAAGCGTCCGTCCGCGGAAAAACAGGAGGAGGCGGCGGCCCGACGGGCGGCCGATCGGGAAGGCGAGCAGAAGCGGCAGCGCCAGCTTGCGGAGGCTCGTGACCGGCTGGCGGTCGCCAAACGGGACAGCGCCCGACACAAGCAACGTTCGGATCGACTTCGACGGGAAGTCGAGACGTTGCGGCAACGCCTGGACGAGGCGCGCACCCAACTCGGAGAGGCGGAGGGCGCGTTACGGGCGGCGCAGCGTGACCGGCAGGTGGCTGATAAAGCGCTGGCCAAGCTGCTCGGCGATTCGAAGGATCGCTAGGGCTACGCCACAGAGTCGACTGCGGCCGGGAACCGCTTCGCACTGCGCTCCCGCGCCTTGGCCGCCTCTACGGATCGATCTTTCTTCGGCGCTACCGTGATGAGCGTATCGAGCAGATGGTGCGTGATGTGGGCGATCTGCGCTACGGCATCGTCGAACGCCGCGCGGTTATTGGCCGACGGTCTGGTCGAGCCGCTGACCTTCCGCACGAATTGCAATGCCGCCGCGTAGACCTCGTCCTGCGTGGCCGGCGGCTCGAAGTTGTTCAGTGGGCGGATATTGCGGCACATGACTCCAGCCTGACACGCCGGCACCCGGCCCGTCATCTGAAAACGCGCCGGGCACGGTGCCGCCCGTGGCACATGCGGCCGCACAGCCGGCGCCGGCGCGGCACACAGCCAGCGTGCCTACTGTGCTTTGAAAGCCGCCAGGTGCCAGAGCCGAGATCCGGAGGAGCCTCCGTGTGGAGGATGTGAGCACGCCACAAAACCACCCCACGAAACCAACGGATCACTGCGGGATTTCGTGGTACCCGGGATGGATGTGAGGACGCGGGCGGTGCCACGGCCGTGGACCGACAGCCCAATCGGCCGAACCGCGGCACTCACCGCAGTCGCGCTGTTCGGCGTGCTGACGCTTCTCGTCGTGACATCACCGAAGGCTCTGCTCAACGTCGATGCGACCGTCACGGGCACACTGCATGCCTACGCGATCACGCACACTGGATTCACCCGGGCGATGCAGGCAGTCAGCGATATCGGATCGGGTGTGACGTGGTGGATCGTGCTCGCGGGTGTCAGCGCGTGGCTGGCCTGGAACCGACGGGCACGGCTGTCCCTGTTCGTGATCGCAACTGGTGCCGGCGGGTCCTTGATCAACGCGTTGATCAAGTCCGCGGTTGATCGAGCGCGTCCAACCTTTGCCGACCCGGTGTCCTTGGCGGCGGGAAGATCCTTCCCCAGTGGCCACACGCAAAGTGCGGTCGTCGGCTGCGGCATCCTGCTCATCGTTTTTCTCCCACGGATGATCCCGGCGGTCCGTACCGGGGTGGTGGCCGCGGCGGCGATCGTCGTCGGGCTGATCGGCTTCTCCCGCGTTGCGCTCGGTGTGCATTACCCGTCCGACGTTGTCGGAGGCGTATTGGTCGGGCTCGCTTGGCTCTATGTCATGGCCACGGCGTTCCAGGTCGGGCCGGGTGCCGCGGCTCGGCGCGATTACGATGATCAGATGGGGGTCGGCCGTGGTTCAGACGCCGAGCGGTCCTTCGCGGCTCTCGCCGACGATCTGCTCGCCGACCCGGACGTGACCGAGGGAACTGGCTTCGGGTCGAACCCCGGGCTGCGGGTGCACCGTAAGATATTCGCGATGTTGGTGCAGGGGCAGCTGGTCGTGAAGCTGCCGGCGGGGCGGTGCGCACAACTGCGCGACGACGGCGACGCAGCTGCCTTCGATGCCGGCAAGGGTCGTCCGATGCGCGAGTGGATCGCGGTTGGCGCGGACTCGATGGGCCGTTGGCCGGACCTCGCGGCCGAAGCGCTTGGATACGTTCGGTCCACGACCGCGACGTGACGAGCCTCGGTCGACGGATCGGGTGAAGGTCGCCACCGCTAACGCGGCAACGCAGACGAACCTGAACTGCACCCGGGTGAAACTAATGTAACTCGGCTACGCTGACGGTATTTCGAGTCCCTAGTTGATCCACGGACCGATTCACACCAACAGTGGAAAATCGAAACATGCTTACCCCTCCGCCACATTTTCCTTACCGTCAGGTCAGCCAGTCGTTGTCAGCGAGGAATAGAGACCGCGTCCCACAAAGGATAAGAATCGATTCCTTGGCAAGATCACCTTCGTAGCTCGACAACCCGCCGAAGGGCGCAGGGTGGCGCCCTTCGACGGCCGATAGCCGCAAGTACTAAGGGAGGGCGCGATGAGGTTCAAAATCGCTACAGCCATCGGGATGGGAGCGTTGCTAGTCGCCGCGACCGTAACGCCGGCGAATGCCGCGACGAACACGATCACCATCGGAGCGTCGCCAACATTGACGGGCCGGCAGTTGATAACGGTCTCGATCACGGTTGTCTGCGATCCGCTGCCCGACACGCCCTTCGCGAGCGGCGCCTGGGTGAGCTTCCGGCAGACCTCCGGTAAGCAGATCAATACCGCGAGTGGATTCACCGAAAGCTTCAGCGGCGGGCCGGCCGCACCGATGCTCACGTGTGACGGTGTCACCCAGAACACCGC
>DASQCE010000347.1:0-18252 GCA_035634855.1 Mycobacterium sp. | reverse complement strand
CGGTGTCTCGCTCTGGCGCGGCCCGACGACCTGAGTCTTGTCCGCCAGCCGGCGCAGGGCCGCGCTGTGCAGGACACGGGCCCGGTCGCGGGCGAAATCGGTGCGGTGTTCGGTGTCGGTGCCCGGCAGCGAGGCACCCTTCGCCGGTTCGACCGCGAGACGCTGGCGGTCGAACTCGTCGTAGGGATCTCCAATTACAGCCACCGACGCACAGTCTGCCAGTACTACATTGTGGGCCATGCGCATCGCCCGTTTGCTCAGTCTTGTGCTGGCGGTATTGACAGTCGGCATTCTGCTGGCCCCGACCGCTGTCGGACAGCCGCCGTTCCGGCTGCCCAGTTACGTCAATGACGGCGCGAACGCGCTCAGCGGTTCCGAGTTCAGTGACGTGCAGCAGGCCGTTGACAAGCTGTACAACGACCGGCACATCCGGCTGTGGGTCGTCTACGTCGACACCTTCTCGGGACAAGACGCGGTCAGTTGGGCCGGCGAAACCCGGCGCCTCAGCGATATCGGCGGCCAGGATGCCATTCTCGCGGTCGCGACACAGGACCGCGCCTACGCGTTCCTGCCTCCCACCACAGCGCCAGGTGGCCTCGACGTCACCTCGTTGCGCACCAACGAAATCGAACCGAAACTGCGCCAGAGTGACTGGGCCGGGGCCGCGATCGCCGCGGCAGAAGGGCTCAACCCGACGACATCGTCGACGGGCACGGGAATCTCGTGGTTCGGGTTCCTTGTGGCGTTCGCAGTGCTGGTTCTGGCGGTTCTGCTGCTGTGGCTGTGGACTCGGCGCCGTCGCCGCAAGCGGCGCGAGGCGGAGTTCGCCGCTGCCCGCCGCGTGGACCCCGCGGACCCGAACGCCTTGGCCGCGGTGCCGATCGACGCGCTCGACGACCTGTCCAAGTCGATCGTCGTCGACGTCGACAACGCCGTCCGCACCAGCGACAACGAATTGGGTTTGGCAGTCGAGGAATTCGGCTCTGAGCAGACCACGCCATTCAGCCAGGCGGTCGCCAACGCGAAGACCACGCTGGCGCAGGCGTTCAACGTGCGGCAGATCCTCGACGACGCCGTGCCCGAAACCGCGCAGCAGCGGCGGGACCTTCTGACGCGGGTTGTGGTCGCCGCGGCGAAGGCCGACCGCGAACTAGATGCGCAACGGGAAGCGTTCGAACAGTTGCGAGATCTGTTGATCAACGCCCCGTCCCGGCTGGACGTACTGACCCAGCAGATGGTCGATGTGACGGCGCGGATCGCCCCATCGGAGCAGGCGCTCGCGGCGCTGCACAAGCAGTTCTCCGATACCGCGCTGGCGTCGGTGGCAGGCAACGCCGAAACGGCCAAGCAGCGGTTGGCTTTCGCCGACCAGAACATCACCAACGGCCGCACCCTTGTGGCGCGTTCAGCCGGGCGCCAATCCGGTCTGGTCGACTCCATTCGCGCCGCCGAGTCGGCGCTGGGCCAGGCCCGCACGCTGTTGGACGCCATCGACAGCGCCGGCACCGATATCAACCGTGCGGTGGCCACTCTGCCCGCCGCGATCGCGGACATCCAGAAAGGCATCAATCAAGCGGGAACGCTACTGGCACAGGGCAATACGCCGCACGTCGCCGAGCTCGGCGCTGCTCGCGACACCGCGGTCAAGGCGGTGGCCGACGCTCAAAGCATCGGCACGGCAGATCCTTTGGGTGCGTTCACCAAGCTGACACAGGCCGACGCCGAACTCGACCGGCTGCTGGCCAGCATCGCCGAAGAACGCGAGGCCACCGAACGGCTCAGCCGCGCATTCGACCAAGCCCTCTTCACCGCGCAATCACGGGTACGGGGTGTGTCCGATTACATCGACACCCGGCGGGGCAGCATCGGTCCGGAGGCTCGCACCCGGCTCGCGGAGGCGGTGCGCCAACTGCAGGCCGCCCACGACACCAGGGCCGTCAATCTGAATGAGGCGGTCGCGCACGCCAACGGCGCCTCCATGCTGGCGGCGCAGGCGCAGGATTTGGCCAATGCGGACGTTCGGGCGGCGCAACGCTCCTACACCGGGCAGTACGGCAGCACCAGCGGGTCCAACATGGGAGCCGTCATCGGCGGCATTGTCATCGGCAACATCCTGTCCGGAGCGCTGCGCGGCGGACTGGGCGGCAGTATGGGCGGCGGCTGGAGCCCGACATCGTTCGGCGGCTCATCGGGCTCTTCCGGAGGTGGCTATACCGTCGGCGGCCGGTTCTAGAGTCTGACAGCCGACTTCGGCGGGCCGTCATCGATTGTTGACGGGCTGCGTCCCTTACCTTGCCTAGGATGCGCAAGCTACTTCCACGCGAATACCGGTTGCTCGAGTTCGTCGACCGCGTCGTCGCGACCTTCAAGACACAGCCATCGGAGCTGTAACAGCACTGCACCCGTCGGAGCATGGATGAGGTCGTTTCCCAGTGGGATCTGCACAACGGGACGCGAACTCTCGGGGATGGTGATGAACCGCGGCGAATCCTCGCGTTGCAGTTGGTGTAGGCCGACCCGATAGACCGCCGCCACCTCGTCGGGCGCAGGGCGAGGGTTGAGTCGTCCCCCGCCCCAGATGACCACTGGCGTGATCACATATCCCGACCGCGTGGGGTAGTCGTCGAGTAAGCCCAGCACGGCCGAGTCAGGCAGCGAGATGCCGACCTCTTCGTCGAGTTCCCGCAGCGCGGCATCGATTGCGGTTTCGCCCGAATCTATTCGCCCCCCGGGCAGCGCCCACTGCGCGGCATGGGAGGTGAGGCGAGATGCTCTGCGGCACAGGAGAAAAGCTGCGCCGCCTGAGACGTCGACCATACGGCCGTCGAGGTGTTCCCCCATGGGCGGATCAGCGATCCAGTCGTCGAGAGGCGCCGGATCCACTCGGTCCTCACCGACTTCGGAGTCGACTAAGACCACCGCCACAGCCGCATGCCGCTTCGTCGGGTCGGTTGCGGTGCGGCGGTCGTGACGCGCCAGGTGTGCCTGAATCTGTCCCCGCAGGGCCGCGTCGTAGGTGAGCGTCACCCCTTGACCATAGGGAGCCGCAGCACATCCCCGGCCAGGAGGCGGCAAAGAATTCGTTGAGCCTGGAATGGACTACAAGCAGGTGATCGCTCAGCCACGGCGGAAACGTCGCAACTAAATCCGTCGTATGATGGTGCCTCGTGGCGGGGCACGCGATGTTGTTCGTGGTCCGATGTGGCCAAACGGCCAGCTAGCCGCTCATTGTTGTGAATTCTCTGAAGTCCACAACCCACCACGCGATCCGTACTACCCTCAAGTGTGGTTGAGCTCCCAGCCGGCGGACGAGCCCAACGGCGTCGCCATTGCGGCGCTCGCTGGCATAAGCCGTCCGGCCTGATAAGACCGCTGCCTCTGCAACGAGACTTGGGGGATTTGCGATGGCTGCCGTCGGCACCATGCGGACGTATCGCCCGGACCCTGGGCCCGTGGACGAATTGCAACACGGTGGCAGGGCGACTTTCGCTGTTCGCCAAACGTGTCCGACCCGCGCAGCGGTTGCCGTGATCGGTGATGTCGATGCGCTCAACAGCCGCGAACTGGGCCGCTACGTTGAGCGCCACACCCACCTATCCAAACAGCTCGTACTTGATTTGCGCGCCGTCGATTTTTTTGGGGGCCAAGCCTTCACGGCGCTCTACTACATCAGTGTGTACTGCGCCCGCAGCGATGTGGACTGGATTATCGTCGGTAGCCCTCCGGTGCGGCGCCTGCTGTCGATCTGTGATCCCGAGGGTGAGTTGCCGCTCGTTGATGACCTCTCGTCGGGACTCACGCGACTCGACCGCCTCGCGCAGCGCCGCTATCACATCACCCCGTCCGGCTGACCGGTTCTAGCTGCCCTTGAGCCGGGCCGCGAGATAGTCGCTCACGCCGTCGATTGCGACGCGGTCTTGCGTCATGTCGTCGCGTTCGCGGATGGTCACCGCCTGATCCTCGAGCGTGTCGAAGTCGACCGTCACACAGAACGGCGTGCCGATCTCGTCCTGGCGGCGGTAGCGCCTGCCGATGGCACCGGCGTCGTCGAATTCGATGTTCCAGTACTTGCGCAGTTCAGCGGCGAGATCGCGGGCCTTCGGCGACAGGTCGGCGTGCCGCGACAGCGGCAATACCGCCGCCTTGACCGGCGCCAGCCGCGGATCGAGGCGCAGCACTGTGCGCTTGTCCACGCCGCCCTTGGCGTTGGGCGCCTCGTCCTCCGCGTACGCGTCGATGAGGAATGCCATGAACGACCGGGTCAGCCCGGCCGCCGGCTCGATCACGTAGGGCACGTAACGGGTGTCGGTGGCCTGGTCGTAGAACGACAGGTCGACGCCGGAATGCTTTGAGTGCGTCGACAAGTCGAAGTCTGTGCGGTTGGCCACGCCTTCGAGCTCACCCCACGGGTTGCCTTGGAACCCGAACTTGTACTCGATGTCGACCGTGCGGTCCGAATAGTGCGACAGCTTGTCCTTCGGATGCTCGAAGAGTCGCAAGTTGTCGGCGTCGATGCCCAGGTCGACGTACCACTGCAACCGGGTATCGATCCAATACTGGTGCCATTCCTTGGCGCTCGCAGGCTCTACGAAGAACTCCATCTCCATCTGCTCGAACTCACGGGTGCGGAAGATGAAGTTGCCCGGGGTGATCTCGTTGCGGAAGCTCTTACCGATCTGGCCGATGCCGAACGGCGGCTTGCGGCGCGCCGTAGTGACCACATTGGCGAAGTTGACGAAGATGCCCTGCGCGGTCTCGGGCCGCAGATAGTGCAGGCCTTCCTCGGTCTCGATCGGACCGAGATGCGTCTTGAGCATCATGTTGAATTCGCGTGGCTCGGTCCACTGACCCGGCTCACCGGTGTCGGGATCGCGGATGTCGGCCAGCCCGTTGGGCGGCGGACGGCCGTGCTTGGCCTCGTACGCCTCGATGAGATGGTCTGCACGGTAACGCTTATGCGTGATCAGCGACTCGACCAGCGGGTCGTGAAACACCTCGACGTGACCGGAGGCCACCCACACTTCGCGGGGCAGGATGATCGAGCTGTCGAGCCCGACGACGTCGTCACGACTGGTGACCACGGCGCGCCACCACTGCCGCTTGATGTTCTCCTTGAGTTCCACGCCAAGCGGGCCGTAGTCCCAAGCGGACTTTGTGCCACCGTAGATTTCGCCGGACTGGAACACAAAGCCGCGCCGTTTGGCCACGTTCGCAACGGTGTCGATGATGGACGCCACGGGTGAACAGCCTAGCGATTGGCAACGCCGCGTTGACATGCGCGGTCGCGCATGTATTCTGGCGCCATAATGAAAACGATTTCCACTTTGTCTGATTCTGAGGTGCACGACCATGGCGGCGCCCCGCCAGCGGACCTGCCGTCGCGCGACGTCCTCGACACGGCGGGCGACCTGCTTCGTGCGCTGGCCGCGCCGGTGCGGATCGCGATCGTGCTGCAGTTGCGCGAGTCGGCGCGCTGTGTGCATGAACTCGTCGACGCCTTGGCGGTGCCGCAGCCCCTGGTCAGCCAGCACCTGCGGATCCTCAAGTCGGCCGGCGTGGTGGCAGGCGAGCGGTCGGGCCGCGAGGTGATGTACCAGCTGGTGGACCAACACCTGGCCGACATCGTCGTCGCCGCCGTCACGCACGCCGCCGAGGGCGGCGAGTGAGCCCTACCGGCGTGGAAGGTCGCCGGCCGGGCGCCTCCGGTGTGCGCGCCACCCGGCAGCGCGCCGCGATCTTCGCGCTGCTGGAAAACCTCGACGACTTCCGGTCTGCACAGGAATTGCACGACGAACTGCGCCGCCGCGGCGAGGGCATCGGCCTGACCACGGTGTACCGCACGCTGCAGTCGATGGCCGCCAACGGGCTCGTCGACACGCTGCGCACCGACACCGGCGAGTCGGTGTACCGGCGCTGCTCCGAACACCACCATCACCACCTGGTCTGCCGAGCGTGCGGCTCGACCGTCGAGATCCAAGGCGGCGATGTCGAGGCGTGGGCCACCGGAGTGGCCCGCGAACACGGCTTCTCCGAAGTCAGCCACACCATCGAGATCTTTGGCATCTGCGGCGACTGCACCGATAAGTAGCAGTTGGCGATCTACGAAGCCTTCAACAGCAACGGCGTCAGCGTGGTAGTCAGCGACGTCGACCTCGATCAGGCCGCGCGCGACGATGGGCCGCTCAGCACCGAGCTTGCCGATGCGGCCGCACAGGCCCGACGGACCGACCTCGTCGAGCGCCTGCGCCGCAGCCTCGACGGCGACGACCGCGCCGGAAAACTGGCTGCCGCCAAGGCGCTTCTGGCGCTGGAGGATCGCGGCGCGGGCGGGCTGCTCGAATCACTTGCCGCATCGGAACCCGACGCGGTCGTCGCCAAGAGCTTCGTTGCAATCGCGACGCGGTTGCGCGGACCGCAAGCCGCTGTGGAGCTCTTCGACGATCCCGAGACCGATCCGCAGTTGGCCCGCCTGCTGGTGTCCAACTACAACAGCCACCTTCGGCTCGAGGCCGGCGACATCCGATTTCTCATCACCGCACTGCGGCAGTACCTCACGCGCAACCTGCCCTGGCTGGCGAACCTCCGTTCGGACATCTGGGATAACGGCGTCTTCCTCATCGTCAATGCGCTCTCGAACGACGCGGCCGTGCGACTGCTGCGCGATATCGGTCCGGAGCGGTCGGACCTGCTGCAGCTGCTGGCGGCGCTACCCGAGCACACGATCGACGACGACATCGTGACCGGGGCAAACGACCTGCGAGCCGCGCTGGCCTAGGCGCCGAGATCGACGTTTTGGTGATTTTCACTTGAACTTTTCCGCCCAAACGTGAGTTTCGGCGGAAAAGAGCTTAGGCGCCGGGAAGCGCGATGAGATCGCGACGAATGTCGGTGCCCGTGCCCAGCACCAACAGGATCAGCGTGCGCAGTGCATCGTCGGTCAGCCCCCCGGCGGGAAAGTTGTAGCGCAGCAGAACGTCGCCGCTCTTCTTCGAATTGCGCTTGGCTCCAGCGCTCTTCTCCACCAGCGACACCGTGCCCAGCAAGGAGTCGCGCGCAGCCCTGGCGACCGCGTTGCGAATCTTGCTGTCGACTGGCAGATCCCACGCCAGAATCTGCGTCAGCGACACCATGTCGAGGCCCTCGGCGATCGTCACGACCCGCAACGAGGCGATCGTCTCGTCGTGATGCACGGTGAGTGCGCCGTCGTCTTCCCGCTCGAACGGCAGGATGTCGTCGAGGACCGCGGCGAGCCTCTCCGGCAATGACATCCCCCGGTCGCTTCGCTCCTGTCCGCCGGAAGTCATCTCAGGCCCTGCCGCTCAAGCACATCATTCGGCTCGGCCGAATCTGCGGTTGCGGTTCACGTACTCCTCGCACGCCTCCCACAGATCGCGGCGGTCGTAGTCCGGCCACAGCTTCTCCTGGAAGACGTATTCGGCGTAAGCGGCCTGCCATATCAGAAAGTTGCTTGCCCGCTGCTCCCCCGAGGTGCGGATGAACAGGTCGACATCGGGGATGTCGGAGCGGTGCAGGTGCCTGGCGAAGGTCGCCTCGCTGATTCGGCCCGGATTGATCTTTCCGTCGGCGGCGTCCTGCGCGAGCTCGCGTGCGGCCTCGACGATCTCGGTGCGGCCGCCGTAGTTGACGCAGTAGTTGATCGTGATGACGTCGTTGCCGACCGTCATCTGCTCGGCGATGTCGAACTCCTTGATTACGCTGCGCCACATGCGGGGCCGCGAGCCCACCCAGCGCATACGCACACCCATGTCGTTGAGGTTCTGGCGCCGCCTGCGGACCACCTCCCGGTTGAACCCCATCAGGAAGCGCACCTCCTCGGTGCTGCGCTTCCAGTTTTCGGTGGAGAACGCATAGACCGTGAGGTGTTTGATGCCGATTTCGATGGCCCCGCAGGTGATGTCGATCAACACCGCCTCGCCCATCTTGTGGCCCTCGGTACGGTGCAGGCCGCGCTGGGTGGCCCACCGTCCGTTGCCGTCCATGACGACGGCGACGTGGTTGGGCACCTGGTCGGCTGGGATCTGCGGCGCGGCGGCCTTCGAGGTGTGCTGGGGCGGACGGGCGAACCTGCCGTTGGTATGCGGGGGCAGGTTCGGAAACATCACGGGCCACGTGGACTTGTCAGGGAAGGTCGGATAGTCGTCAGGCGCCGGGGGCAACTGTGGGTAGGTGGCCTTGCCCGCCCGCTTTATCGCCATGGCTGACATCCTGCCCGAACAGCGAAACACGATGCTCAGCGACTGTGCGATCGACCCGGTATGCCCGTTCGACCAGCGGCAATGTTCGCAGCTGACGTTCCAGATGCCACTGCAGATGCGCAGCGACCAGCCCGCTGGCCTGGCTGCGGTACGACGGCGGCGACGCCTGCGCATGCTCCCAGTCGCCGTCGTAGAGCGCGGCCATCAGATCCAGCACGCCCTGCGGCGGGGTCGCCGACCCGGACGGGCGGCAGTGCACGCATACGCTGCCACCGGCCGCGACGTGGAACGCCCGATGCGGACCCGGCGCGGCGCAGCGGGCGCATTCGGTCAGCGCGGGCGCCCAGCCCGCGATTCCCATGGCGCGCAACAAATAAGCGTCGAGCACGAGTTCACGGGGGCGGCCGCCGTCGGCCACCGCCCGCAGCGCGGCCACAGTGAGTCGGTGCAGCGCGGGCACCGGGGCCCGTTCCTCCCCTGCCAGCCGCTCAGCGGTTTCCAGCACGGCGCACGCGCAGGTGTAGCGGCCGTAGTCGTTGACGATGTCGGTGGCGAACGCGTCGACGGCCTGCACCTGGGTGACGATGTCGAGGTTTCGGCCGGGATGCAGCTGAACATCGATGTGCGCGAACGGCTCCAGCCGCGCCCCGAACTTGCTCCTGGTGCGCCGCACCCCTTTGGCCACCGCGCGCACCAACCCGTGGTCACGGGTGAGCAGGGTAACGATTCGGTCGGCCTCGCCGAGCTTGTGCTGGCGCAGCACCACCGCTCGGTCCCGATACAGCCGCATTAAGAGAGTCTCTCACCGTGATCTGACAGTTGCCGGTTCGCAGCGCCGATACTCTCGTATGTGATGGTCGAGTCATATCGAAGCGGTGCCCGATACGGCGCCAATTTTCCTACGATCACCAACCAGCTTTATCAGCTCGCCGCCGGCATCGTAACGTCAGACGAACTGGTACGGCGATCCCTTGATGCCATCGATGCGAGCCAGTCGACGCTCAACGCGTTCCGTGTGGTGTTGACCAAGGAGGCACTGGCTGATGCGGCCCAGGCGGACCGCAAACGTGCAGCGGGCGAACAACTTCCGTTGCTCGGGATCCCGATCGCGGTTAAGGACGACGTCGACGTCGACGGCGTGCCCACCCGGTTCGGCACCGGCGGATACGTGCCGATGGCCCACCAGGACGCCGAGGTGGTGCGCCGGCTGCGGGCTGCGGGCGCGGTCATCGTCGGCAAGACCAATACGTGTGAGTTAGGTCAATGGCCGTTCACCAGCGGCCCGGCGTTCGGGCACACACGCAACCCGTGGTCGAGCGAACACACGCCTGGCGGGTCGTCGGGCGGCAGCGCGGCGGCCGTGGCGGCCGGATTGGTTGCGGCGGCCATCGGCTCGGACGGCGCGGGCAGCGTGCGGATTCCCGCGGCGTGGACGCATCTGGTCGGCATCAAACCGCAACGGGGACGGATCTCCACCTGGCCGCTGCCCGAGGCGTTCAACGGCATCACCGTCAACGGTGTTCTGGCCCGCACGGTCACCGATGCGGCGCTGGTGCTGGACGCGGCGTCCGGCAACGTGCCCGGTGATCTGCATCAGCCGCCGCCGGTGCGGGTGTCGGATTTCGTCGCGCAGGCTCCGGGCCCGCTGAACATCGCGATGTCGACCAAGTTCCCGTACACGTTCTTCCGGGCCAAGCTGCACCCGGAGATCCGGGCTGCCTTGCAGACCGTCGCGGGCCAGCTCGAGCAGCTCGGGCACACAGTCGTGGCGGCCGATCCTGACTACAACCTCGGGATGTCATGGAACTTCCTGTCCAGGTCGACGTCGGGGCTGCTCGATTGGGTGGATCGCCTCGGCCCGCACGCGACACTGGACAAACGGACGGTGGCCAATACCCAGACCGGCTGGCTGCTGTCGCAGAACACGCTGCGCAAGGCCCGCGTCCGCGAAGCCAACTCGCAGCGGCGCATCGGATGGATCTTCAACCTCGTCGACGTCGTGCTGGCGCCGACCACCGCGCAGCCCCCGCCCAGGGTGACCGACTTCGACCACCGCGGCGGCCTGTCGACGGACCGCGCGATGATCCGCGCGTGCCCGTTGACCTGGCCGTGGAACCTGCTGGGCTGGCCGTCGATCAATGTGCCCGCCGGGTTCACCTACGGAGGGCTGCCGATCGGCGTTCAGCTGATGGGCCCGGCCAACAGCGAGCCGCTGCTCATCTCGCTGGCCGCCGAGCTTGAAGCGCTCAACGGCTGGGTGATGCGGCAGCCCGACCCCTGGTGGGACCGTGGTAAACGCGCGCCGGCCCCGGAGCTGGTTTCCAAGGCCGCCCTGGAAAATCTTGCCGCTGCGGAGCCGGTTCGCGACGAGGTCGCGTAACCTCCCGAAAGGTGACAGCAAGCGGTATGGCACGCCGCGGGTTACGCGCGTTGCCCGTTGTCGCGGTGGTCGGCGCGGCCGTCGCGGGCATGCCCGCCGCCAACGCCGACAACAAGCGGCTCAACGACGGAGTGGTCGCCAACGTCTACACGATCCAGCATCAAGCCGGTTGTACCAATGACGTGAAGATCAACCCGAAGCTGCAGCTGGCGGCGGAGTGGCACGCCAACGATGTGCTGAACAACCGCGCGCTCGACGGCGACATTGGCTCGGACGGGTCGACACCGCAGAGCCGCGCCAACGCCGCGGGCTACACCGGCACCATCGCCGAGACAGTCGCGATCAACCCGGCGCTGGCGATCAGCGGCATAGATATCATGAACAACTGGTACTACCGGCCGGATTACATGGCGATCATGTCGAACTGCGCCAACTCGCAAATGGGCGTGTGGTCGGTGAACAGCCTGGACCGGTCGGTCGTCGTTGCGGTGTACGGCCAGCCAGGCCAGCGCGGCTGAATTTTTTCGCGCAAGCGCTCAGAACCCCAATCGCCCAAGCTGTTTCGGATCGCGCTGCCAGTTCTTCGCGATCTTTACCCGTAGGTCGAGGTACACCTTGGTGCCGAGCAGCTTCTCGATCTGGGTGCGCGCGGCGGTACCGACCTCGCGTAGCCTGGCGCCGCCCTTGCCGATCACGATGCCCTTCTGGCTGTCCCGTTCGACATACAGATTGGCGTGCACGTCTATGAGATCGTCGCGGCCCTCGCGCGGGCTGACCTCCTCGATGACGACGGCCAGCGAGTGCGGCAGCTCGTCGCGCACGCCTTCCAGTGCGGCCTCGCGGATCAGCTCGGCCATCAGCACTTCCTCGGGCTCGTCGGTGAGCTCCCCGTCCGGGTAAAACGCCGGGCCCGGCGGCAACTGCGCGGCCAGCACGTCGGTCAAGACGTCGAGATTCTCGCCCGTCGTCGCCGACACCGGAACGATCTCGGCATCCGGCCCGGCGAGCTCGCTGACCGCGAGCAGCTGCGCGGCGACCGTCCCCCTGGATACCTTGTCGGTCTTGGTCACGACGACGACCAGCGTCGTGTTCGGCGCGATCGTGCGGATCTGCTCGCAGATCCACCGGTCCCCTGGGCCGATCTTCTCGTCGGCCGGGATGCAAAGACCGATGACGTCGACCTCCGAGTAGGTGTCCGTCACCAGGTCGTTCAGGCGTTGCCCCAGCAACGTGCGCGGTCGGTGCAGGCCTGGGGTGTCGACAAGGATGATTTGGAAGTTCTCTCGGTGCACGATGCCGCGAATCGTGTGCCGGGTGGTCTGCGGCCGGTTCGACGTGATGGCCACTTTGGCGCCGACCAGCGCGTTGGTCAGCGTCGACTTGCCGGTGTTCGGCCTGCCGACGAAGCAGACGAAGCCGGACCGGAACTCGCTTTCGCGCACGCGAGGAGCAGACTTGGTCACTGCACGGTGCCCGCCCGGTCGGTGACGATGACGGTCGCGTCCGCCGACAGCTCGCGCACGGCGGCCACGCCCGAGTCGTCGGCAGAACTACCGACCAGCACCGCGGCCTCCAGACCCGTGGCGCCGCTGGACACCGCCGCAGCGACGGCGGCCTGCAGCGCGGTCAGCTGGAGGGCCTCGAGTGCGACGGGCGCGCCTGCGTAGGTACGGCCGTCGAAGTCGCGCACCGCCGCGCCGCTGGCCGCCCCGGCCCGGCCCATCGCACCACGGGCAAGGACCACCAGTTTTGCGTCCTCGGCGTCGAGCTCAGTCATTCGCGCTCCTGTTCCACGGGTGTGGTCGGGCTGACCAGCACGGTGCCGATCCGCACCCGGCCGCGATGGTCCGGGCCGCCTTCGGCGCGCAGTCGCAGCCCGTCCCACGTCACCTCGGCTCCCGGCAGTGGAACGCGGCCCAGTTCGAGGGCGAGCAGTCCGCCGACCGTGTCGACGTCGAGGTCCTCATCGAACTCGATCTCGTACAGCTCGCCCAGGTCCTCGATCGGCAACCGGGCCGACACCCGAAAATGCTTATCGCCCAGGTCTTCCACCGGTGCAACCTCGTCGGTGTCGTACTCGTCGGCGATCTCCCCGACGATCTCCTCCAGCACATCCTCGATGGTGACCAGGCCGGCGATGGCGCCGTATTCGTCGACCAGCAGCACCATATGGACGCGATCGCGCTGCATCTCGCGCAACAGCGCATCGAGCGGTTTGGAGTCGGGAACGAACACCGCCGGGCGCATCACCGCGGACACCTCTGTGTCACGACCGCCATTGGTCGAGTAGTACGTCTTCTGCACGAGGTCTTTCAGGTAGATCACGCCGACGACGTCGTCCACGTTCTCCCCGATCACCGGGATCCGGGAATGGCCGCTGCGCACCGCCAATGACGTCGCTTGACCGGCGCTCTTATCATTCTCGATCCACACCATCTCGGTGCGCGGCACCATCACCTCGCGGGCCGGGGTGTCGCCGAGTTCGAAGACCGACTGAATCATCCGACGCTCGTCATCGGCCACCACGCCGCGTTGCTGGGCCAGGTCGACGACCTCGCGCAGCTCGATCTCGGATGCGAACGGGCCGTTGCGGAACCCGCGGCCGGGCGTCAGCGCGTTACCGATCAACACCAGCAGGCGGCTGATCGGGGTGAGCAACACCGAGATCGCCTGCAGCGGAAGAGCGGCCAGCAACGAGATGGTGTACGCGTTCTGCCGGCCCACGGTGCGCGGGCCGACCCCGATCGCCACGAAGCTGACCACCACCATGATGGCCGCCGCGGCAAATAGCGCCCACCCCAACGGGAGGTGCTCGTACAGGAACGCGACCAGAAGCACGGTCGCCGTGGTCTCGCAGGTAATCCGCAGCAGCACAACGAGATTGATGTAGCGAGGGCGCTCGGCCATCACGCGGACCAACCGCACCGCACCGGGGCGTTCGTCGCGGACAAGTTCCTCGACGCGCGCCATCGACACGGTGCTGATGGCGGCGTCGATCGCCGCGAACAGCCCGCCGAGTCCGATGAGCGCGATCGCGCCGAGCAGCGGGGCTATGCCGGTCACGGTTCGTCGAAGTATCGGGACTTGTCCAGCAGCCGCCGGTCCTTCTCGGACTGGCGGTCCTGGTGATACGCCTCGACCTGGTCGGCCACCCACTCCTCGAGCAGTTGGCGCTGCAGGGCGAACATTTCCTTTTCCTCGTCCGGCTCCGCGTGGTCATAGCCCAGCAGATGGAGGACGCCATGCACGGTGAGCAGCGCGAGTTCCTGGCCCAGCGTGTGGCCGGCAGCGGTGGCCTGATCGGCCGCGAATTCCGGGCACAACACGATGTCGCCGAGCATCGACGGCCCCGGTTCGGGCGCGTCTGGGCGGCCACCCGGTTCGAGCTCGTCCATCGGAAAGCTCATCACGTCGGTCGGGCCGGGCAGATCCATCCAGCGCATGTGCAGGTCGGCCATCGCCGCGGTGTCGAGCAGCACCATCGAAAGCTCGGCCGCCGGATTCACTTTCATCTTGCGAATGACGAACCGTGCGACGCTGATCAGTTCCTCTTCTGAAACGTCGATGCCCGACTCGTTGGACACCTCGATGCTCACGCGCTCACCTTCGCGCTCGGGCGCCCGACGCGCGCCGTTGGGCCCGGTTCATCAGCGACGGTTCCTCGGATTTGGCGTAGGCATCCACGATCTCGGCAACCAGGCGGTGGCGCACGACGTCGGCGCTGGTGAGTTCGGCGAAGTGAATGTCGTCGATGCCGTCGAGGATCTGCATCACCGCACGCAGGCCGGAAGTTGCGCCGCCGGGCAGATCCACCTGCGTGATGTCGCCGGTGACGACGACCTTCGAGCCAAAGCCCAAGCGGGTCAAGAACATCTTCATCTGTTCGCCCGTGGTATTCTGCGCCTCGTCGAGAATGATGAACGCATCATTGAGGGTTCTACCCCGCATAAACGCCAGCGGTGCAACCTCAATCACCCCGGCACTCATCAGCTTTGGGATCAGTTCGGGATCCATCATGTCGTGCAACGCGTCATACAGCGGCCGCAGATACGGGTCGATCTTCTCGTACAGCGTGCCTGGCAGGAAGCCGAGGCGCTCACCGGCCTCCACGGCTGGGCGGGTGAGGATGATCCTGTTGACCTGCTTGGTCTGTAATGCGTTGACCGCCTTGGCCATTGCCAGGTATGTCTTGCCGGTGCCTGCGGGCCCGATGCCGAACACGATGGTGTGCGCGTCGATCGCGTCGACATAGCGCTTCTGGTTCAGCGTCTTCGGCCGAATCGTCTTGCCACGCCGCGACAGAATGTCGAGGGTGAGCACCTCGGCCGGCGACTCGTCGCCGGTGCCGGTGAGCATTGCGACGCTGTGCTGTACCGCATCCGGCGTGAGCCGCTGGCCACTGGCCACGATTGCCATGAGCTCGGAGATGACCCGCTCGGCCAGTGCCACGTCGGCCGGCTCGCCGGACAGGGTCAACGCGTTTCCACGGGCGTGGAGATCGGCAGCGAGGATGCGCTCGAGTGCGCGCAGATTTTCGTCGGCGGACCCTAGCAGGCCCACGATGAGGTCGGGCGGAACATTGATGCTGCTGCGAACCGATGGGTCCGAGTCAGCGTTGGTCTCGCGGGGCGTCACGTGGGGCTTTCTGCCTGCTTTCTGGGGTTCTGGCCTGGTCGTTTGCTCTGAACACCCAGTTTACCGCCGGGTGGCGACGCATCCCAATGCTTAACCTGCGCCAACTCAGGACCACCGTGACGTCAG
The DNA here is from genome assembly GCA_035634855.1 of Mycobacterium sp. GTDB lineage: Bacteria > Actinomycetota > Actinomycetes > Mycobacteriales > Mycobacteriaceae > Mycobacterium. The sequence continues at coordinate 2,895 of DASQCE010000347.1, read as the reverse complement.
CGCACCCAACGCGCCCAATGCGACGGCCGCGGCCGTAGACGTCCGCAAGACCGTCGGCCCCAGCCGTACCGCTGTCGCACCGGCGTCCGACAGCGCCGCTATCTCGTCGTCGGCGATGCCGCCTTCCGGGCCGATGATGAGCAGCAGCGAATCCGCCTGTGCCATGGTCAGTTCCGTCAGCTTGGCGGTGGCCGACTCATGCAGCACCAGTGCCGTCGCACCGCCGTCTCGCACCCCTTGCACCAGCTCGGCCGTCGACACCACACCGTTGATCGAGGGGATGTACGGGCGCCGTGACTGGCGGGCCGCCGACCGCGCCACCGCATCCCACCGGCGCAGGCCCTTGTCGACCTTTGCCGAGGATTCCCACCGGGCCACGCATCGTGAGGCCTGCCAGCCGACGAACGCGTCGGCTCCCGCCTCGGTTGCCAGCTCGATGGCCAGTTCGGAACGGTCGGATTTGGGCAGGGCCTGTACGACGGTCACGGCGGGGAGGGCTATAGGCACCGTCCGGCGGTGGAGCACCCGCGCCGTCAACCGGCCCTTGCCGACATCTTCGACGACACAATGCGCCACCGTCCCGTCGCCGTCGCCCAGGTCGAGTTCCTCGCCGGAACGGATACGCCGGACGTTGGCGGCGTGGAAGCCCTCGTCGCCGTCGACGACCCCCAGCTCACCGACCTGGGGCAGCGCGTCGACGTAGAACAGCGCGCGGGTCACCAAAGGTCAGCGGCCGGTGAAGGTTTCACGCAAGCGGCTGAAGAACCCACTACCTGTCGATGCGCTTTGGGTCGAGCGAACCTCGGCAACGTCGCGCGTGCGCTTTTCCTTCAGCTTGTGCAGCAGCTCGATGTCCTCGTGGTCGAGCCGTGACGGCACCACGACCTCGATGTGCGCGTGCAGGTCACCGCGCACCCCCGAGCGCAGATGCGGCATGCCGTGCCCGCGCAGCGTGGTCACGGAGCCGGGCTGGGTACCTGCTGCGACGGTGAGCTCGGTCGGGCCGTCGATGATCGCGTCGACGGTGATCGTGGTGCCAAGCGCGGCGTCGACCATCGGCACCGAGATGGTGCAGTGCAGGTCGTCGCCGTCGCGGATGAACACCTCGTGCTGCTTTTCGTGGACCTCGACGTACAGGTCACCCGCGGGGCCGCCGCCCGGACCGACCTCGCCCTGGGCGGCCAGCCGCACCCGCATCCCATCGCCGACCCCCGCCGGGATCTTCACGCTGATGTCACGTCGCGCCCGGATCCTGCCGTCACCGCCGCAGCGGTGGCAGGGGTCAGGGATGACCTCGCCGACCCCGCCACACACCGGGCACGGCCGCGACGTCATCACCTGGCCGAGCAGCGACCGCTGGACGGTCTGGATCTCGCCGCGCCCGCCGCAGGTGTCGCAGGCGACCGGAGTCGACTTGCCATTGGTGCCTTTGCCTTGGCAGAGGTCGCACAATACCGCGGTGTCGACGGTCACCTGCTTCGTCACACCGGTCGCGCATTCGGCCAGGTCAAGCCGCAGGCGCAGCAACGAGTCCGAGCCCGGCCGAACCCGACCGATCGGGCCCCGGGAGGTCGTCCCGCCGCCGAAGAATGCCTCGAACACATCGCCAAGCCCACCAAAGCCGGCGCCGAATCCATTGGCGCCCGCCGCGGCCGCGTTCTCCAGCGGGTCGCCGCCGAGGTCGACGATGCGCCGCTTCTCCGGGTCGCTCAGCACCTCGTAGGCGACGCTGATCTCCTTGAACCGCGCCTGCGCCTCTTGGTCGGGATTGACGTCGGGGTGCAGTTCACGGGCGAGCTTCCGATAGGCGCGCTTGATCTCCGAATCGCTCGCCCCCCTGCTCACCCCGAGCAGCCTGTAATAGTCGCGTGCCACGCCTGACCTTTCCAACGCCGGATTACCGGCTGCCTAAGACTTCGCCTATATAAAGAGCAACCGCAGCGACATTAGCGATAGTTCCCGGATAGTCCATCCGGGTGGGTCCCAGCACACCCATGCCGCCGTACACCTTGCCCGAGCTGCCGTACGCGGTGCTCACCACCGACGTGCCTGCCATTTGCTCGGCCTCGGTCTCGTGCCCGATGCGCACGGTGACCTTGCCGGCCTCCTGCTGGGCCGCGAGGAGTCGCAACACCACTACCTGCTCCTCGAGCGCCTCCATCACCAATCGCAGCGAACCGCCGAAGTCTGCGGTGTTGTGGGCCAGGCTGGCGGTGCCGCCCAGCAGCAGTCGTTCCTCGCTGTGTTCGACCAGTGTCTCCACCAGTACCGTCGCCGACCTGCCGACCGCGTCGGCAAGCCCGCCGCTGCCATTGAGGTGCGAGGCCAGGTCGGACACCGCGATCGCCGCGACGGCCAGCGGCTTGCCCTCCATCGCCTGTCCGAGGCGGTCACGCAGTTGAGTCAGCCCATGCTCGTCAATGGCGTCCCCGAGTTCGACGATGCGCTGGTCGACGCGCCCCGAGTCGGTGATCACCACCAGCAGGAGGCGGGCCGGGGTCAGGGCCACCACCTCGAGGTGCCGCACGCTCGACGTGGACAACGTCGGGTACTGCACGACCGCGACCTGGCGGGTGAGCTGGGCCAGCAGCCGGACGGCGCGGCGTAGCACGTCGTCGAGGTCGACCCCGGACTCGAGGAAGGACAAGATCGCTCGTCGCTCCGAGGACGAAAGCGGCTTGACCTCGTCCAACCGGTCCACGAACTCGCGGTAGCCCTTCTCGGTGGGCACCCGCCCCGAGCTGGTGTGCGGCTGCGTGATGTAGCCCTCGGCCTCAAGGACGGCCATGTCATTGCGCACGGTCGCACTGGAGACGCCGAGGTTGTGCCGCTCGACGAGCGTTTTCGAACCGATCGGCTCCTTGGTCGAAACGAAGTCGGCGACGATGGCACGCA
>DASQCE010000346.1:0-2386 GCA_035634855.1 Mycobacterium sp. | reverse complement strand
CGGGTGCCGACGACGAGATCGACGTCCTCGGCGGACAGCCGGTCGATCATCCGGACGACGTCCTTGACGCGATGCTGACCGTCGGCGTCGAACGTGGCGAACACCGCAGCACCCGGCTGCTGGCGGGCATACTCGACGCCGGTCTGGATCGCCGCGCCCTGGCCGAGGTTGACCGGATGACGCACCGCGTGCGCGCCTGCGCGCAACGCTACGTCGCCGGTGTCATCGCGGCTGCCGTCGTCCACACAGACGACGTGGTCGAAAACGGAGCGAACGTCAGAAATGACGTCGCCGATGACGCTCGCCTCGTTGAAGGCCGGGACGACGATCCAAACGTCGCGGTAACGGGTGTCGATGCAAACAAAATACAGGGTCACCCATGCGACATTCTGGCAAGCGCGGCCAGGTGCACAGCGATTCCCACCAGCGGCCCGCACAAGAGCGCGATCACCGTGCGCGTCTCCAGCCCCAGCGGCAGCAGTAGCAGTAACCCCGACGCCACCGTCGCCGACACCCAACCCACAGAATATGCGCGGTGCAGCGCAGCTGCGACCGCCGCGGCACCAGTCAGCGTCAACAGCGCGATCGCGACCGCCGCCCCGGTCAGCCAGGCCAACAGTTCGCCGTCGGCCCGGTACTCGGACCCGAACCCCTCCCGCAGCAGCCACGGCCCGAAAACCCCCGCGAGCAGCACCCCCAGCAGGCCGAGTCCGGTGACGACGAGCGCAGGCTGCACCAGCGCCCGCAACCGCTCCGCGCGCTGGTCCACGAAATGCGCGATCAGATTGCCCTGCATGGCGGTCAGCGGCACCAGCAGCGGCGCCCTGGTCAGCGTCACCGCCAGAATCACCACGCCGCCGGTGGCACCCAGATCACCCGACGTCGCCTTGAGCAGCACCGGGAAGCCCATCACCAGGATGGCGCTGGCCCCCGCGGCAGCGATCGAGTGCGACGCGCCGCGCAGGAACGTCACCGTGCCTCCCGGTGTCAGCATCCGGGCCGCCGCGCGCGTCGCCGGAGACGCGACGAGCAAGATCAGCCATGCGACCGAACCGGCGACGGTCGCCCACAGGTAGCCGACCAGCCCCCAGCCGATCAGGAACGTCGCTGCGGCTACGGCCACCCGCAGAACGGCGTCTGTGACCATCAACGACCCGTACTGGGTCCACCGATTCACCCCGGCCAGCATGCCCATCATCGTGGCGTGCAGGCAGAACCCGGCCAGCCCGACGCTTAGCAACGCGACACTCAGCCACTGGAACCTTACGAACACATGCGCCGACCACATCGGCGAACTCGCCGTGATCACCGCGGCAGCCACGACGCCGACCATCGCAGCCACCCGCATCGGATGCGTGCGTGGCCCTGGGTCCGATGTCGCCGAGGCGGCCGCTCCGGCAACAAACTCCGAGTAACGCGCCGACCGGACCTCGCGGGTGGCCTCCTGCAGCAGTCCGAACGCTGCGCCGGTGACCAACCCGAACGCGCCCCAGAACACACCGAACACCGAGAAGCCCGCCGGCGCGAGATCGCGCGCGGCCAGATACAGCACCGCGTACCCGCACAGCGCGGACAGCACGGTCGCCGTGCCGACCCTTGTCACACTGGCGCGCGTGATCGGGCCCGTCGGCGATGACCCGCTTGCGCTAAGAGGATCAAACGGCGTGGCCGCCTCCGTCACGGCGGCCCTTCCAGGGCTGGCACACGAGTCGAATACAGCCACGCATCCCATAGCGGGCGCAGCGATTCGTGTGCGTAATTGGCTGCCAACCCGGTGAAGTCGTCGGTCACCGCAGAGCTGTGCCGGTAGCGCGTCGTCCAATCCCGCAGCAGCGCAAAGAAACTCTCGTCGCCGACGCGCCTGCGCAGCGCGTGGAGCGTCAGCGCGCCGCGTTTGTACACACGGTCGTCGAACATGTCGCGCGGTCCCGGGTCGGCCAGCAGCAGATCCTGTGGCGACCCGGCCAGCCGCTGGTGGTAGTACTGCGCCCAGTCGTCGGCGCTGCGCCCAGCGGAGTGCTCGGACCACAGCCATTCGGCGTAGCAAGCGAAGCCCTCGTGCAGCCAGATATGCCGCCAACGTTTGGCGGTCACCGAATTGCCGAACCACTGGTGGGCCAGCTCGTGGGCGATCAACCGTTCGGCGCTGCCCTGGCCGTCGCAATGGTTGGCCCCGAAGATCGAAATTCCCTGAGCCTCGAGGGGTATCTCAAGGTCATCGTCGGTCACCACCACGGTGTAGCCGGTCGACAGCGGGTAGGGACCGAACAGCTTGACGAACAACTTCATCATCTTTGGCTGGTCGGCAAAGTCCTGTTCGAAGTTGTGGCGCAACCGGTCCGGCAGCACGGCGTGCATCTGGACACCGTTCTTGGCCATGCGGCGA
>DASQCE010000345.1:0-2110 GCA_035634855.1 Mycobacterium sp. | reverse complement strand
GAGGTTGACGGTCTGTCGTGCAGCGCGGACGACGTTCACCGCATCCTGGATGGTCCTCCGATCCTCGGGCGTGAGGTCGACTAGGTTGTGCTCGATTCGCCTTATCAGCCAACGTAGTTGAGCGATCTCCTCGTCGGCGGGTAGCGCCTTTGCCCGTGCCCAATCCTGGATGTCCGTGGCGGCGAGAAGGCGTTCCCGGTCGGCGAGGAGTTGTTGGAGGTAAGATTTGAGCTCGGGGAGGTACGAGGGGTCGCTTCGGAAGTGTCCGCACCCGATGCAGGTGAACTTGTACGGACATGCGTGGCCGCCGGCCTTGACATTGGATGGTTCGGTGCAGATGCCGAACGGTACCGCGACCTGCCCTACCCGCAGTCGGGTATGTTCGTCGGCGAGGAGTCCAGCCACCGCCGTCAGGACCGGTCGGCCTTGACCGTCGAACTGGTGCCGGGAGACGTCTTCCACGGCGCTACGTACCCGCTTCTCGGTGACCCGCTCTGGCGACGTCAGATATTGCAACTGTCGGAATGCCTCTCTTTAGCGGTATGTTCTGCGGCTGATTTCGGCGGCGTAGTCGGTCCAGTCGCCAGCGGAGGCGCGTTGCCAGGCCACGGCAACGGTGATGTGGATGCCGAGCATGCGGGCGAGGACGGCGGCGGGCAGGTCGGTGGCGAGTTGGAACAGCGCGGTGGAGCGGTCCCTGGCGGGTTGGAGTCCGAGTTGGCGGAGTCGCTCGGTGAGTGCGTACGGGCTGATCGGGCGCCCGGGTTGCCCGCCGGGAAACAGCCATGGCGAGGTGCCGGGGTCGCCGACGGCGGCTTTTCCGTGACGGTTCGCCACGACCGCGAGGGCAAGCGCGGCAACGGGTTCGGGCAGCACGACGGGCTCGTCGCCGAGGCGGATTAGGACCTGCCCGGCGCTGGTGCGCATGTGGTCGATCGTGAGCCGGCTGATCGCGGCCGGCCATTGGGCGTAGAGCAGCACAAGCAGGCCGGCGAAGCGGTCTTCGGGTTTGATCGTGTCGTCGTGGAGCAGCCGCCGCGCCTGATCCCATCGGGCCTCGGTGTCGATGACGCCGGCGGGACCGTCCCATCTGACGGCTGGCGCGTCGAGGGTGGTGAGTTTCTGCTTCTTGGCCCATCGCAGGAAGTGCCGGGTTTCCCGCCGCAGTGTGGCGTTGTCGCTGACGGTCCATTCGTCGAGGTTGCCTTGCCGTGCGTCCGCGAGCGAAAGGCCTTGTGCGGCGAGCCAATCGAGGAATCCGATCGCGGCTCGCAGGTGCTGTCGGACGAGGACGTACTGGTTGTGGGTGGTGTCGGCGCCTCGGGTCCGTTGTCGCAGGCGCCGCAGCATGTGCCACAGGGCGTACCGGCGCAGCAGGTGTTGTTCCTCGGGGTCTGCTCGCTCGGCGATGGCGGCATCGACCCAGTGTTCGAGTCGCACCATCTGTTCGTCGCGGGTGGGCAGGATTCCCGCGGCGATGAGGATGCTGCGCAGATGCTCGACGGTCTTCCCGGTGGGCAGCTCGTCGAGTGTTTGGTGGGTGATGGCGCGTCCCGCGAGCTCACGCAGCATCTGGGGCGCGGCGCTTCTGTCGAGCCACGCGCTCAGCGTGGCTGGCCGCTGGGTCGCGGCCAGCGCCCGGTAGAGGACTTGCCGGTCGGCCGGGATGGTGCCGGTGTCGTCGGCGAGCAGTTCGTGCAGGCGCCTGGTGACCGAGCAGCGCGCGCACCGCCGGTGGTGGAACCGTCCGGGTTGGCCGCAGCTAGGGCAATTGCGCCAGGGGTTGTCGGGCCGGGTGCACAACGCGCACAACGGCTCGTCGAGTGTTCCGCCGCGCAGCGGAGCGACCTGGCCGCACCCGGCGCAGCGGATCCACCGCTGCTTGCACGCGAAGCACCAGGGTTGGTCGGTGGCCTTGGAGACCACGCACGCTGCGGTCCGCCCGCAGACCGCGCAGGTCAGCACGGGGTGAGGGACGCACTTGCCACAGAGCGGTCCGTCGGGTGTGCGAACCTGGACCGGTCGACGTCGACCGCAGGCGACGCATGTTTCGCGGTTGGTGGGATCGGTGATCAAGCAGTGGGCGCACAGCGGTCGCCCTTGCTCGTCG
>DASQCE010000344.1:0-3697 GCA_035634855.1 Mycobacterium sp. | reverse complement strand
CGCATTTCCACGTCATCCACATCGCGAGGGCACGTACCTCGTCCAGCGTGACATCTGGCGAGTAGCGCAGGCCGCCCTTGGCCGGTCCGCGGGAGAAGTTGTGCTGCACCCGGTGGCCGAGGAACAGTTCGATCTCGCCGTTGTCTCGGCGCAGCGGGATGCTGACGGTCACCTCACGGCGAGGCGTGGCGAGCATGTCGTAGAGGCCGTCGTTGTAGGCGAGGATCGTCGTCGCCTCGCGCAGCTGCGCCCGCGCATCGTCGAGCGGGGTGCCGGCGATTACGGGTGGTTCGAAAGTGATGGTCACTGGTTCTCCTTGAAGGCATCGGCGAGGACGTCGAGGCCCTCGTGCAATAGATGGTCGGGGATCGACAGCGGCGGCAGGAACCGCAGCACGTTGCCGTGGGTGCCGCAGGTGAGAACGATCAGGCCTTGCCCGTGAGCGGCGCTGGCGATGCGCTTCGTCAGGTCGGCGTCGGGTTCGGTGGTGCCAGGCTTCACCAGCTCGACCGCGATCATCGCGCCGCGCCCCCGGACGTCACCGACACGCGGATCGCCGGCCTGGATTGCGGTGAGCCGCTCGACCATGACCTTCCCGATCTCCCGAGCCCGGTCGAGGAGGCCGTTGTCCTCGATAGCCTCGATCACGGCGAGCGCGGCCGCACACGCGAGCGGGTTGCCGCCGTACGTGCCGCCCAGCCCGCCGACGTGCGGGGCGTCCATGATCTCGGCACTACCGGTCACAGCGGACAGCGGCAAGCCACCCGCGATCCCTTTGGCGGTCACAATGAGATCGGGCACGACGTCTTCGTGGTCGCACGCAAACATCTCGCCGGTGCGCGCGAATCCGGTCTGCACCTCGTCGGCGATGAAGACCACGCCATTGTCGCGGCACCAGTCCACCAAGGCGGGAAGGAACCCGGGTGCGGGGACGATGAAGCCGCCCTCGCCATGGATTGGCTCGATCACCACCGCGGCGACGTTCTCGGCACCGACCTGCTTATCGATGATGTCGATCGCCCGCCGAGCCGCGGCCAGTCCGTCGACATCGCCATCGCGGAACGGAAAAGATGTTGGTACACGATAGATTTCGGGCGCGAACGGGCCAAACCCATTCTTGTAGGGCTGATTCTTGGCCGTCATGGCCATCGTGAGGTTCGTGCGGCCGTGGTAGGCGTGGTCGAACACGACTACCGCCTGCCGATTCGTGTGGACGCGCGCGATCTTCACCGCGTTTTCCACCGCCTCGGCCCCGGAGTTGAACAACACGGTGCGCTTTTGGCGGCGGCCCGGGGTGAGCCGGTTGAGGGCCTCCGCGACGCGGACATACCCGTCGTACGGCGTCACCATGAAGCACGTGTGGGTGAAGGCCTGCACCTGCTCGGTCACCGCGGCTACCACGGACGGGGCGCTGTTGCCCACGGTGGTGACCGCGATGCCGGAGCCAAAGTCGATCAGCGAGTTGCCGTCGGCGTCCACAACGACACCGCCGCCGGCGGCCACGACGTACACAGGCAAAGTGCTGCCGACGCCGCGAGCGACCGCGGCGGACTTGCGGGCCTGAAGCTGCTGCGAGCGTGGCCCGGGGATGGATGTCACGAGACGACGCACCTGCGCGATCGTCGGACCTCCTGGCGTCATGGTGGTCAACGGATCCTCCTGCTGTTTGTGGCTGTTGACGTCACAACGGTAGATACGTCGACCATTCCGCCCCATGGCAAAACTGCACAATCATCTGATTTGCAACTGTGCAAGAATGTCACGATGGTCTCCGTCGGCACCGTGCTCGCGCAGATCGAGCTCGCACTGCATGCCGTGCACGTGCCCGCACCCGAACTGGACGTCCGGTGGGTGGCCACGAGCGAGTTGCTCGACCCGGCGCCCTTCCTCGAGGGTGGCGAGATCCTTCTGACGACGGGCCTGGAGACCAGAGGCTGGCGTCGCGAATGGGCCGGATACGTCGGCCGCCTGGCCGACGTGCGGATCGCGGCGCTCGGCATCGGTACAGGGCTCACGCATACCAAGGCGCCGGCAGGGCTTATTCGGGCATGTGAGGCGCGCGGTCTCAATCTCATCGAGGTGCCGCGCGGGACGCCATTCGTCGCGATCAGCCGTCGGACAGCCCAACTGCTGCAACAAGATGAGGCCGATGCGGCCAGGGAGACGCTGAGGATCCAGCGTCGGCTGACGTCCGCGGCAGCCAAGCCGGATGCGACCGCAGCGGTCATTCAGACGTTGGCTCAGATTGTCGGGGGCGCCGCGTGCGTGCTGTCCACCGACGGGCACGCGATGCTCGGGCCGCTCGGTGAGCGGGGTGACGAGCTGCTCACCCCCGACGTGGTCAAGGAAATTCGGCGGCTACGCGATCACCGGCTGCGCGCAGCGTCCGCCATTTCCACCAAAGCTGCGACGACCGTGGTTCATCCCTTGGGTCTCGGCGGCAGGCCGTCGTCGTATCTCGCGCTCATGACTCCCGGCCGCGTGTCCGACCGGCAGCGCAGCGCAATCACCACCGCGGTGGCACTTCTCGGTCTCATCGGCGAGCAAGAACGCACCAGCGTCGACACCCGACGCCAACTTCGCAGCCGCGCAATCGAACTGCTCTCCACCGGCGACTCCCGCACCGCCCAATTGATCCTCCATATCGAGCAACAGACAGCAGTCATTCCCGCCCACCTCCGTATCCTTCGCGCCACTGGCGCTCGCGACGACGTCGAAGACGCGTTGGCGACGCTCGAGCAGCAGCGACTCCTGGTCGCCGACGTCGCGGACGAACTCTGCGTCGTCGCCCAGAACGGCCGGGCCTCATCGTTGGCCAGCAGCCTGGCGGATACTGGGCTTCTGGTCGGCGTCGGCGAGGCGGTGGCCCTGGACGCCGCCGCCACAAGTTATGCCACCGCCGGCCACGCACTTGCCCAAGCCACGACTTCGTCGAGGGTTGTGCAATGGGAGCGGATCGTCGGCGAGGGGCCACTTAGCCTGATCGACCCGAAACGCGCCGAAGCGTTCGCAACGTCCTTCCTCGGTGGCCTCGACGATGAACAGCTCGAGACGCTCCGCTCCTTCCTCCGCCATCACGGGTCACGGCTGAAGGTGGCACAGGAGCTGGGCCTGCATCGCAATACGGTGCGCAACCGCCTGGAGGCGATCGAAGCGGCACTACCCGGCTCGCTCGACGATCCCCAGATACGCGTTAGCGCTTGGATCGCTCTTCAGTCGTTGCCGACCCCTGCCGAGTAACGTCGGCCCCCACGCGGGCGCACGCTTTCCAGGTCGTTCCCAGAATGGGCGGACGCACAACAACCCGGGACTTGATCCCATTGGGCAACAACTCATTTGGTGACTGCCGGTCGAAGAGGGAGTGCGTCGAGGTGCGGCGCACCGGCGCCAGCGCGCGCCGTGCCGTCCACCTCCGACGCGTATCTGGCCGAGTCGATCCGGGCGTGGCCCGACTGTCGGCGTTGGCGCACCGGATTTCCGACGTCGGCTGGGCGGCGATGTGGTGGCAACCTCAGCGGCCGCATCTCGCCCTGCACGCCGCCATCAAACCCTTGCGCCAGAACCGCCCAGACTTTCCAGGGCGGCAATGCTCAGTCAGGGTTTACCAGGGAAGTATGGGTGGGGGTGTCTGGCGGCGGTGGCGAGAGTGGCTTGAGGTTGGGGTGCGGGTTCGCCCGGTCCTTGTCTACTTCACTCT
>DASQCE010000343.1:0-13521 GCA_035634855.1 Mycobacterium sp. | reverse complement strand
CGGCGTAGGCCTCCGGAGAATCGGTCAACTCACGAATGTCGCGCACCATGCAGCGACATTACATACTGGGCCGCCGATGTAACCATGGCTTCGACGGCGACCACGGGTTCACCGTCGGCCCGAAGAGCGACGGCTCGGTCGTGCAGTGGTTGCCCATGAGCCCATCGCCTCGGGCGCTCCGGCCAGTGAGGCCCCAAGACCCTTGAGCAAGAACGGAACTCCCGCGAGCGGACCCGATCCTCCATTGCGCAACCCGCCGGAGGCATCGAGCGCCGCCGCCTGCTGACGGCCGCGGTCGAAGAGGTCGGCGATGACGGCGTTCAGCGCGCGAGCTGCCTCGAGGCGCGGTGGAGTTCGGTGTAGTACCCGAGCCAGCGCTCGGAGATCGCCTGCTCGGTGGTGCCGTCGTCGTAGGCCGGGGAGGTCAGCACCCCGGCCTCGGTCACCTCGATCACCACGATGGACCGCACCCGCTCGCGGGTGGCCGTCGACCCCTGCTTCCTCAGAAGCTCCAGCCCGCGGTCGTACCCCTCGCCGCTGGTGTAGACGATCGCTGTTCCCTTGAAGCGAAAGCCTTTTCGCAGGATCGGGTCGACGACGTTGACCTCGACGTGCGGATTGGCGCGCAGGTTGGCGACGGTGCCCGGGGACGCGATATCGGCGAAGAACAGCCGCTCGTCGTCCCAGAGCCCGGTGGTGCCCTTCGGCGACAGATTGGGCCGCCCGTCGGGTGTGACGGTGGCGACAAACCCGAGCCGCTGTTCGCGCACGACGCGCTGCATGTCCGCCGAGAGCTTCATGGCGAAACGATGCCCCGCCCCGATCAACGAAAGCAAGATCGAATGAGCAGCGATGTCTTTTCGGGCCGCGCCGAGTCGTTATAGGTACACAGCCTGAATCCGCCGAAAGGACACTGATGAGCGAGCAGCACGAACCCCTGAACCGGCAGTTCACCGCCAAACTGCAGAAGAGCGAGAACAAGGGCGGCTGGACCTATGTGGTCATGCCCGATTCGGCCGCGTTCTTCGGCACCGGCGGCCTGGTCAAGGTGCGCGGCACCGTCGACGGCCAACCATTTGCGAGCTCGTTCATGGCACTCGGCGACGGCACTCACAAGCTGCCGGTGAAGACCAACCTGCGTCAGCGCATCGGCAAAGAGGCGGGCGACGAGGTGACCGTGCACCTCGAGGAACGCGTCCGCTGAATGTTTCTGCGCTTTGCAGACCGGCCGTCGGATTCGCCGTACATCGAACGGGTATGGCGGGGACGCAGCGATGGCGGCGGCCCCTTCCTATCCGTTGCCGCCGGTCATCTCGAGCTGGTGGTGACGCGGCTCGCCGACTTCACGATAGTGACACTGCGCGGCCCCGAGACCAGGGCGACGACCATCGAGTGCCCACCCGACGGCGAGTGGGCGGCGATCCGCTTTCGGCTCGGCGTGCACATGCCGTGGCTTCCGACCCACTTGCTGCTCGATCACCGCGACGTGAATCTGCCGGTGTCGACCGACGGATCGTTCGAGCTCCAGGGTTGTCGCTGGCCGCTCCCGGACCTGGAGAATGCGGAAGGCTACGTCGACCGGCTCGCTCGGTGCGGCGTGATCGCGCGGGACGACGTGGTTGCGGCAGCGATACGCGGCGACGGACAACCGCTCACGATCCGATCGATCCAGCGGCACTTCCGGCGCACCACGGGTATGACGCACGGGCAGTTCGGCCAGATCGAACGGGCCCGCTGCGCGACCAACCTGCTACGCGACGGGGCGTCCATCCTGGACGCCGTCCACGAGGCCGGATACTTCGACCAGGCCCATCTCACCCGGTCGCTCAAACTCCTCATCGGCGAGACACCGGCGAGCGTCATGCGGCGGAACAAGCAGCTGTCGTTTCTGTACAAAACAGGCTGACCTGCGCCGGGTTAATCTGCCGGCAATCGTTTTCGAGCAGGAGGCGTGTCGTGCGGGTCGAGCCCTACGTGTACTTCCAAGGCCGCTGCGAAGAGGCCCTCGAGTTCTATCGCGTCGCCATCGGCGCCAAAGCCACGGTGTTCGCCCGCTTCGGGGACAACGTGGGCCATGCCGAACTTCGAATCGGCGACACCGTGGTGCTCGCGTCTGACGGCCAAGGAGCGGGCCAACCCGAGTTCACAGGCTTTTCGTTGTCGTTGGCCGTCTCTGACGATGCCGAGGCCGAGCGGCTCTTCGCGGCCCTGGCCGATGGGGGAACGGTGCAGGTGCAAATGGCACCGACGCCCTTCGCATCGCGCCTGGGCCTCGTCGCCGACAGGTTCGGCGTGCCGTGGATGGTCGTGTCACAGAACGCGACGGGGTGACCTACCCATTTCGTAGCCGGCGGGAAACGACATCTCGATGACCCGGAGCCGGTCATTGGCCTTGGATTCCAGTTCAAGGACCACGCAACCGCCGCCGAGGACCTTGGACTCCAGAACGATGTAATGCTGGCCGCCACCATTGACGTCGGTGACGTGTTCCCCCGAGCGCAGCGCCTCAACGGGCACAAGCTCGGGGGCTTTCCGATGGTCTGGTTCCACCTTGGCAACCGTATGCGAAGAAGACCGGCCCGGGGGCTGGTTTCGCCCGACAAGGGGTCAGGCGCCGACGGCGATCGCGTAGCCGACGCCTCCCAGCACGACCGCGATCGCGCACAACACAAAAGTTGCGAGCGCAAACGGCCATCCGGGCTTGCGGCGATACAGCTGGACCACCGTCACCACCAATCCGACGACCCCGATCGCGAAGGCGGCCAGCAACGCTGTCCCTACGGCCGTGGCGGCGCCTTCCGCGCTGCAGCTCTCCGGCGGGCAGTAATCGAGAAAAGCAAGGGAGAACAGCCCCATGGCCGCAGCCACCACGCCGAATGCCACCGTGACGATGAGGGCGCCGATAGAGACCCAGAGGTCGGTGCTCGCGATGGGCGGTTTCGGGAGCCGCGGCGGCGGATAGCCGGGATGCGCCATGGCACGCGATGCTAGCGGGTACTCGCTCTTTGGCGGTTCCTCACCGATTCCGCCGTCCGATAGACGATCATGGCGCCAGCAACTCTGGGGGTGTACATGCAGAGCACGATGCAAGACTTTCCGCTGACCGTGACGGGAATTCTGCGACACGGAACGGGATGGAACTCGAGTCGCAGGATCACGACGGCGAGTGCGGGCGAATACCGCGACATCAGCTACGGCGAGCTCGGAACAAGGGTGGCGCAGCTCGCTCATGGCCTGCGCCAACTCGGTGTGACGGACGGCGATCGCGTCGCGACGTTCATGTGGAACAACCAGGAGCACCTCGAGGCCTATTTCGCCGCGCCATGCATGGGTGCGGTGCTGCACACACTCAACATCCGGCTTTCCGGCGAGCAGATCGCGTTCATCGCCAACCAGGCCGAGGATCGCGTTGTGCTGGTGGACATGTCGCTGGCCCCGCAGCTGGCGGCGGTGTTGCCGGAGATGACGTCGGTGCAGACGGTCGTGGCCGTCGGCGAGGGTGATGTGGCCTCCCTCGGCACGTCCGGCAAGCACGTTGTCCGCTACGACGACCTGCTCGGCGGGCAGCCGATCGAGTTCGATTGGCCTGATTTGGACGAAAGAAGCGCCGCTGCAATGTGTTACACAAGCGGCACGACCGGCAACCCGAAGGGCGTGGTGTACAGCCACCGCTCGAGTTACCTGCATTCGATGTCGATCTGTGCGGCGAACGGAATTGGCCTTGTCGACGGCGACCGTGTGTTACCGATCGTGCCGATGTTCCACGCGAACGCGTGGGGCCAGCCGTACGCCGCCGTGATGGCCGGCGCCGACCTGCTGCTGCCGGACCGATACCTGCAGGCCGCGCCGCTGGTGGATATGATTGAGCAGCGGCGCCCGACGGTCGCGGCCGCTGTTCCGACGATCTGGAACGACGTGCTTCAGTTTCTGCACGCCAACCCCGGGCGTGACATCTCGTCCCTGCGAACGGTGTGCTGCGGCGGCTCCGCCGTGCCACTGGGCATGATGAAGACCTACGAGCAGTCGTACGGCGTGACCATCCGCCAGGGCTGGGGCATGACGGAGACCTCACCGCTCGCCGCGCTTGCCACCCCGCCACCGGAGGTCACCGGGGAGGACTACTGGACGCTTCGCGCCACTGCGGGCCGGGTGTTCTGCGGGGTCGAGGTTCGTCTCGTCGACGACGCAGGCTGTGTGCTGCCCAATGACGGTAAAGCCGTGGGCGAGATAGAGATTCGCGGTCCATGGATCACCGGTTCCTACTATCAGAACGCCGACCCGTCAAAGTTCGACGACGGTTGGCTTCGGACCGGCGACGTCGGCCGCATCGACCCGCAGGGCTTTATCACGCTCACGGATCGTGCCAAGGACGTCATCAAGTCCGGCGGCGAATGGATCTCATCGGTCGAGTTGGAACTTCGCATCATGGACCACCCCGCCGTATTGGAGGCGGCCGTCGTGGCGGTGCCCGACGACCGCTGGCAGGAGCGGCCATTGGCGGCGGTCGTCGTGAAGAACGACGCCGCCGTCACCGCCGTTGAACTGCGAAAGCATCTGTGCGACAAGGTGGCCCGATTCTGGTTACCGGAGCGGTGGACGTTCATCGACGAAGTTCCGAAGACGAGTGTCGGCAAGTTCGACAAGAAAGTCATCCGGTCCCGATACGCCGACGGCGAATTCGACGTCATCGAGTGCCTGGACTGAAGCGCCGCGGCGAGTCAATCCTTGTTGGTGTGCCGACGCTTCCGCGTCAGCTTGCCCCGCGACTCCGTGAGAGAACTCGTGACGCCAAGGGCGATCAACACGTCGGCGACCGTGATGAACAACCCCCACCAGTACATCCACTTCAACGTGGGATCGGGCTGCGCCGCGAAGTAGCCGATCAGAAATATCGGCCCGACGATGCCGAAGACGAACGTCATCGCCTGAATGACGACGTACCGCTTGAACGTGGACATCAGCGGTCAGCTTAACTGTCCGCAGCCGATTTTCAGCGGCCTGCGGTCATCGCCCACCGGATACCGCCAACCGCTGCGCGCCCGGCCATGCGGATGACGGTGGCCTCCACCGGAGGGAAATACGGCAGCAGCAACGGCATTCGCGCCCATGCGGGCAGCATCGACACGGACGCGGCGGCCAGCAGACCGTACGGTGCCCTGGCGGCGATCGGCAACGGGGGCGTCAGCAGCAGGAAGCGGCCGGCCTCCCGTGCCGCGGGAGTGCCTGACAACTCAGGCCGGAATGCCTCGATCCGTTCGCGCAGTTGCGTCTCCGTTCGCGGTGGATCGGGTACGCCGAGTGCCGCTGCGACACGGGCGGTATCGGCCACGTAGCCGTCGCGGCCGCTCTGGTCGAGGGGGGCGGCGCCGTAGAGCCGGTGGGCGAGAAGGAAGCTGTCGACTTCGGCGACGTGGACCCATTCCAATAGGTGCGGGTCCGAGGCGTGGTACGGCCTGCCGTCGGGGGCGATCCCGTTGACACGCCGGTGGATTCCGCGCACCCGGTCGACCGCGCGCTGCGCGTCGGTGGCGGAGCCGAAGGTCGTCACGGCGAGGAACGTACTGGTGCGCTGCAGCCGGCCCCACGGATCGCCGCGGTAGTCGGAGTGCTCGGCGACGCCTGCCATCGCCAGAGGGTGAAGCGATTGGAGTAGCAGGGCACGCAGGCCGCCGACGAACATGGAGGCATCGGCGTGTACCTGCCGGATCGGACGGTCTTCGCCGAACCAGCGCGGCCCCGGCGTCTCGTGGATGCGCGCCCGGTTGGCAGGCCCGTCCGGACCGGCAACCATGCCGAACAGGCTGCGACCCATCCTCTGGCGTACGACACCGAGGTCGGGCAACACCGTCATGGTATCGACGGTACGCGAATAGATCGGCGGACTTCCTGTCCTACTAGGCGCAACTAATAGTGACGGATGAACCCGGGCACGATTGAACAGCAGGTACCAACTATCCCGCGGGCGGGCAGCGTGACGCTTCGCGGCCCTGTCGCGTCGGGCGCGACCGGCGCGTGCATGTTCATCAGTCGGTCGGGCGAGTCCGCGCAGACACCCGACGAGTTCTACACCTGCGATTCGGTGGGGCCGCTCTAAGGCCGGGGTCCGCGGTAGTCAATCATCGGCTCCTGTTTGAACACCGCGCCGCCCGCGGTGACGACGAGTTCGCCCGGTGAGATCGAGTTAGGTGACTCTCGCGTTCTGCGCAATGAACTCGTGCGTCGGGGAGGCTCCCGGCGGCCGATGAGGCACCGCGCGTCATTGAGGGCCAGTGGGACCGGGACAAGGTCGTGTTAATGTCGTTTCCCGACGAAGCTGCGTTCCGCGAGTGGGCGGAATCTACTGATCACCAACGGATTTCGGAGGACAGCAGCGCAGGCGCCGACACGCTGGTCTTGCTAGTCCAAGCACTGTAGAGGACCGACCGAGCCCGATCGGGTCAAGCGGGGACGACCACCTTCAGTTCGTCGCCTCGACGTTCCACCCGCATTCCCGCGCGCCGAGCGACGCCCGCCACCGCAGCGGCGTCGTCGGGCTCCGATCTTGTCGTGGCAAGGGCGCGAGCGATTCGTCCCTTGTGCGCCTTGTTGAAATGGCTCACCACAGTGCGCCGGCCGTCGGCATGTTCGGCGACTACGTCGACTCTCACAGCGCCAGGCAGCCTGCCGAGGGCAGCGTAGGACCCCGATCGCAGATCGACAACCAGCTCGTTGGCGGCCAGCTCGGCCAGCACGGGTTCGAGCAGTGGTCGCCAGCGAGCGGCCAGGCTCGGTTGTCCCGGCAGTTTTGACGTGGCGGAGAGGCGGTATGCGGGTACGGGGTCGTCCGCCCGCAGCAGCCCGAACAACGCGGAACTTATCGCGAGCCGGGCCCGGGCGCGGCCGGCCGCGGCGCCGCGAAGGGATTCGACGTCGAGCGCGTCGTACAGCACGCCGGTATAGCGGCTGACCGCAGCGAGCGTCGCGGCACTGCGCAGCGCGGCGTTGCGATCGATCTCGAAGTCCTGCGACGCCGAGATGCCCAGTGCACGCCGACAGGCCGATCGATCGCCGGCCAACGTGACCAACTCGTCGACGAGCGCGGCACGCAACGGTCCAAGCGTCGGCGAGCTGAGCGCCTCCAAGGACAGAGGTGGCCCGGCACCGCCGACACGTTTGGTTTCCGACGGGGGCAACAGCACGATCACCGTCGTGACGCTAGCCGAGTGACTGGACGGTCGCTGAGCCGTGCCGGGTCAGGCAGGCGGAGCGATATCCGACGGCGCCGGAGCGATATCCGCGGGCGCCGGTGGCGCGAACGCATCCTCCGGTGCTGGCGGCGGCGCGAAGGGATCGGCCGGCGGTGGCGGCGGCGCCATCGGGGCCTCCTGTGCCATCAGCACGATCGGCGCATCCGGGGCCGGAGGCGACGGCACCATTTCAGGCGGCGGAGGCAGGAACGGGTCACCGGCCGCAGGCATGGCGTCGGGAGCCGGCGGCACCTCTTCGGGTGCCATCGGAAGAAACATGTGATGGCTGAATTGCCCCTGGAAAGCTCCACCGCCACCGATCCGCACGCCACCGCCTTCACCGGAGGAAACGGGCGTTCCATCGGGCAGCGTCGCGGCCGTGTGGCCGCCGTTCCAGCCGACGTTGAGAGCACCGGGCTGCGACCCGTACTGGAAGCCCCGTACGAGAAGCGCCTTCTCGATATTGCCGGTGTTGAACCGGTCGCCATAGATCGGCCGGCCAGTTGCCGCATTCGTCACCCACGACACCAGGCCAGAGCAGTCCGTCCCCCGGGGCGAGTCCCCGCCGGAGACGTACGGCGTGCCCGATACCGAGTTCACGAGCGTCAGCAGCGTTACGGTAGCAAACATGCGGCCGGACGCTACTAGAGGGTTTGTAACGTGCCAAAATCTGTGACGCCTTTCACAACTCGGACGATAAATAGCCTACTTCACGTCGCTACCGCGCAGCATCAAACAATGCAATCCAGCACCGCCGCTTAAATTTTCACGAATATCTGCTGGTAGCTACGGGTGCTTTCCGCCGCAATCAGTGCGCCGCGAATTCCATATAGATATGGAAGCGTTGCGAGTTCGTTTTCAGCGCACCTCAATACCGCTCGTAAGAGTCCACGATTGAGTGGCAGCCATCACAATTCAAGATCGGCGGTTGTGACCCACGCCACTATGCTGGCCAAACGAAAAGCCCAGATCGACTCTGGGCGATCGCCATATCACGCGCGGAGCCGCAGATTAGGCTCCAATCGACCCGATGAGGTGCGCAAATGGCGTTCAGGATCATGTTGAGGCGGTGCAGAACAGCACTCGCGTTCTGGAGCTGTCTGCTCGTGACCGGCTGCGTCCTGACCTCGGCCAAGGCTATGGCGGTCGACTGCGACATCGTTCCGACCGGCGTCGAAACGACGGACTATTCGTTGCCTTTCGAGGTGCCGGCAGGGTTTATGCCCGATCCGCAGTTCGACGGCAGGCAGGCACAACTTGAAGTGCACCGCGTGCGACCCGTGTACGCGAATAAGTGTCCCTCGGTGCCCAATAGGGCAGTGGTGCTGATTCACGGTCGTACTATCACCGGCGCCGTGGCGTTCGATTTACAGTTTCCCGCACCCGGCGGCGGAACCCTCAGCGTGCAGGAAGCGTTGGCGCTGGCGGGAATTGACAGTTTCGCACCGAGCCTGCTCGGTTACGGTCGCTCAACAACGTTCGATCGTGGACTTGACGATCCGGCCAACGCAAGCCTGCGACCATTTCCGCCGAACGGCGCCTGTGCCTACCCGGAAGGCTGCGACCGAACTCACAGTCCGATCTTTCCGCTCGATCAGCAAGGCGGGCTGCTCGCCATTAATCCTCTTGGCGAACAGCGTCACACGCATTCCAGCGACGTGCGTTTCGCAACTACCGACGTGTGGCTTCGCGACATCCGTCAGACGATCGAAGACGCGATCATCAAAGCCCGGCCCACGGATGGCAAGGTGACGTTGGCCGGCTACTCGCTCGGCGCGCTGCGCGTCGGACGTGCCCTGTACGCCGCGAGCTATCCGGAGATCGTCGACAAGGTCAACCGAGTTGCGTTCTTGTCACCGTTCTTTGGCGGGCCGACGGAAGAGACGACGCCACCGGGCGGCTTTGTCACCTTTCCACTGACGCTAGTTGACCGCGCCTCGATCGCCGAGGGCGGGAGGATGGCGAACCCGGAACGTGAAGCCACATGTGCGGGCTACAATGTCGACGGCGCTGGCGAGCAGGCGTGGACGCAGCTGATGGATCTCGATGCCGATGGCCGCAACTGGGGCGGCGCCGACCCCGGTCATCCAGGCGGGCTTCTGCGCCTGCCAACCTTCTCCAGTTACGGCTTCAACGAAGCTGTTGTCGGTCAATTGACCCGGCCCACGTTGGTCATGCAGGGACTCGACGACGTCGTTGTGCCGGGCGGGGCCGGGGTCGCGTCCACCATCTACCGCGCACTGCCCGCGTCCATGTCCAATAAGGTTCTGGTGCAACTGGATTGCGCAACACATCAGATGCTGTGGGAGGGCTGTTCAAACGCCGCGCGCTGCACTCCGGCCTCCGACAACCCGTACGGAACTGAGTCCGGAAAACCCTGGGCCGGAGCGCATTCCACCGTCACTACGGCACTGGCCGAGTGGATCACCCATGGCACGTTCAACGGAGCACAGGAGGGCAGATTCACCATCGATGCGAGTGGCGTCGCAAGGGCAACTGGAGCCTAAATCAGCCGTAGGCAAGAAGCAAAGGGACCCGCTGCTCGGCGGTTGTCAGCGAACCGTGTTGGCCGATCAGCGACGACAACAGTGATTCTGCTGTGCGGCGCATCATGGCTGCGTCGCCGCGTGCCGCCGCGACCACGTCACCGATACGGAACCGAGCATCATCGCCGACCCTGTCGCCGAACCATCCCGCCGCGATCGCTTCATCACGCGACACCACCCACGCCCGCTGCGCCAATGTCTCCCGCCACGCCGCGAGCACCGCGTCGCCGGCGCCGTCGGCAACGTAGACATGCCGGGCGCGGGGCTCACCGCCGATGGCATCGACGCCGTCCAGAAGGGCCTCGCAGGCGTCGATGTCAACGACCTCTGACGCGTCGACCTCAACCATTCCGTGATCGGCCACCACGGCGAGCAGCCCGCCGGGCCCCAGCCCCTCCACGATGGACTCCACCAGCCGATCCACCTGGCGCAGCTGCATCCGCCATGCCGTCGAACCCGGGCCGTAAACGTGCCCGAGCAGGTCAAGCTCGGAGTGGTAGCCGTAGCAGAACCCGCCGTCGGCAAGCGCGGACCGCACGCACGCGGCCAGGTCACCAAGCGCCTGCACGCCGACGTACCTACCGCCACGCAGCACGGCGCGAGTGAGCCCCGACCCGGTGAACTGCGCGCCGGAGACGACGCTGACGGCGATTCCGGAGGCCGCCGCCCTCTCGAACGTCGTCGGCTTGGGTTGAACCTGCTCCGGCGGAACCTTGTCGCGGAGGTCGCGGCCCCACGGGTGCGGTCGCCAACCGAGGGCGTTCACCACGTCCGCACCGGGCAGCCGAAACGACAGGCCCACCATGCCGTGCTCGCCGGAGCGACAGCCGGTGCCCACCGCGGCCAAGCCCGCGACCGTGGTCGACGGGAACCCTACTTGCAGGGTCTGGCCCCGCAGCCCGGCCAGCACCGGCGCATCCTCCGCGTACGTGTCGAGCAGTTCGGCGCCCAGCCCGTCGACAAGCAGCACGCACGCCGCGGCGATATCGCCCTGAAGGGGGATTCGGGGAGCGAAGCCCGCCACGCCCATCGCTGCCAGCACCGACGGCACCACGTCGGCTAGGTGCGGGAGGTCAGGATCGGGCTTCGGCAGTTCCACTAGGTCAGGCGGGTCACTGGGCCGGCGAAACTGAGCGCGTGCTCATACGTCTCGAGATTGTCGCGGGAGATGGCTGCGTGCACTGGACGCTCGAGAAGGAAACGCAACAGCGGGTTGTAGGCATGGTAGGTCTCGTGGAACGTCAGCACCGTTGTGCCATCTGGCTGTTCCTCGAGTTCGTGGTAGCCCTCGGCGCGGGACCAGAGCGGCTTGCCGACCGCCACATACCGCGAAATTCTGTTGAGCTTCGCCTCCGTCACTGTCTCCCATGACCGCCCCTTGCCGCCCGACAGCAGATACTTCGGCACCTCGAACACACACGTTCGAACCAAACCCTCACCGGCGTCGTCGCCTTCGTTCAGGATCTCCATGCTGCCCGTGGGCCACTTGAGGACCCGCGGTTTGGGGGCGTTCGGCGGCACCGGTGGATGCAGTACCCGCCACACCCGCTTCGGGGGTGCGTCGACATGAAAACGCACGGTGTATGTCTGCATCAGTCTTCTCCCCAGGTGTTCCAAAAAGTGACTGTCTCCGCCGGTGGCCGCGACGCGGGCCGGAAGTCGGTGCCGATCGTGTAAGCCACCGGGAACAGCGCGGCCTGCGTCACGGTGCTGGGGATTCCCAGCAGTTCGGCGACCTCGCGCTCCTTGGCCAGATGCATGGTCGTCCACACCGATCCAAGACCACGGGACCTAAGAGCAAGAAGAAAGCTCCAGCCGGCCGGAATGATCGAGGCCCAGGCCGAGGCTGCGCCAAGCAGATCATTTCCCTCCAAACGGCGTAAAAGACAAGGGATTACATGGACCGGGACCCTGGCCAGTGTCTCGGTGAGGCCCAATGCGCTCCGATAGACGCGCCGGGTCTGCGGGTCCGAGGTGTTGGCAGCCGCATGGGCGAGGTATTCGGCACCGATGCTGCGGTAGATCTCTGCGATCGCGGCCCGCTTGTCCGCATCCGTGACCACCAGCCAGCGCCAGTCCTGTGCGTTGCTTGCCGTGGGCGCCTGCATCGCCAGCCGCACGCATTCGAGGATGACATCGGGATCGACCGGTCGGGTCAGGTCGAGGCGTTTGCGCACCGCGCGTGTGGTGGTGAGCAGTTCGTCGACCGAGGAGGTGTCCACCGTATTTCGTCAGACGTCGATCGCACAGGACTGGTCGACACCCAGAACGGTCAACGACCGTCCCAGGCCGAGGAAGACGGCAATGCACAGCGTGAGGTCGAGGATCTCCTCGTCGGTGAACAGCGCGCGCAGTCGCCCGAAGAACGCGTCACCGACCGACGCATGGTCGTTGGCGAACCGCTCGGCATACTCGATCGCGAGACGCTGCCGCGGCGTGTAGCCCGGGTAGGTGGCGTATTCGGCGACATTCTCGTAGAGCTCTGGCGCGATGCCGGCATCGAGGACCGATGGCGCGCGAAAGTCCGAGCACGCGACGCAGTCGTTGATCTGGGCGATGCGCATCCTGGCCAGCTCGCGCTCTTCCGCGGGCAGGATGCTTTCCTGATACGCGCCGCGGATCATCCGCTCGACCATCGCGCCCAGCTGCGGCCGCAATGTCCAGATCATGGCGGCCTCGCCACCGGGACCGTCTGGCACGTCGAGCCTAGCCATGAGCCATCTTCCTCCAGGAGAGGGCCGATACCCTTGTGAGGAAACCAGATTCTCGGCGTCGCTGTCCAGAGCAGCGCCTGCGCATGGGAGGTCTCCGCGTGCTGTTCATCCACGAGGTGCACACGGTGCGTGGCCGCGCCGAAGACGAGTTCGAGGCGGCGATCCGAGACGGCTGGATGCCCACGCTCGGCGCAGGTGACGACGCTCGCTTGCTCTGGTACACCAATCACGCCCACGGCAGCGGCCCCGCCTACACGGTTGTCACCGTGACGGCCGTCAGGGACGGACCGGCATGGGAGCGCCTCGCCCTGCGGATCCAAAAGGGCGACCTTCGGCAGTGGATGCGCGAACTGGATGAGCTGCGCCACGAAGTCGAGGCCAAAGTTCTTGTGCCGCTTCCGTGGTCACCGCTGCCGGACGTGGCCTTCGACGAGGTGCCCGCCGACGGGCGCGAGCACGAGCTGACGGTGTACATGGAAGACACCATGTGGCCCTACGAGGGCAGGTTTCTCGAGTACATCGACCGGTGCGGCGAGGTGTACTCCAAGAGCCTGGACCGTCCGAACCCGCTGCTGACGATCGAGGCTGCCTTTCAGCCCGCCCTCGGCAGCCACCTGCGCCGCGAGGTGGCGTTGATGCAGCGCATCCACGACACCGACGCACTGCTCAAGCTCTTCCAGACTGAGATTCCGCCCGAGCATCGCGGCCCGGGGACCTGGATGCACGACGCGCTCGAGCTGCGGGACCGGTGGACCAGCCGGCTGCTACGGACGTCATCGTGGTCACCTCTGTACTGACGGGCCGCGCATGAACATCAGCACGATCATCGACGCCCCCGCGGGGGACGATCCCGGCCGGGCCGCGCTCATCATCAATGGACGGACGATCACTTACGGCGAGCTCGCGGACGCCGTCGAACGATGCGCAGCCGGCTTGGCGGCCGGCGGGGTGGCAGGCAGGCGCGTCGCGGTCGTCGACGTCGGAAGCCTATTGTCGATCGCGACGATGCTCGGTGCCCCGCGGATCGGCGCCGCG
>DASQCE010000342.1:0-6468 GCA_035634855.1 Mycobacterium sp. | reverse complement strand
AACGAGCCGGGATCGACGACGTCGGCCACCGACATGAACGAGCCGGTCTTGCCGTAATCCCCGGCCGCTTCGCGCCAACCCTTCGGCGTCACGCCGTACTGCTTGCCGAGCAGCGCCAGGAAGATCTTCGCCTTCTGTTCGCCGAACCCCGGCAGCGACTTGATCCGACGCAGCACCTCGGCCCCGTCGGGACTACCTGCGGTCCACAGCGCCGCGGCCTCACCGTCGTACCGGTCGACGATGAGTTGCGCCAGCGTTTGGACCCGCTTTGCCATCGACCCAGGAAAGCGATGTATCGCAGGCGTTTTCGAGCACAGTGCCGCGAATTCCTCGGGGTTGTAGTCGGCGATTTCGCGGGCGTCGACCCCGCCGATGCGGTCGGCGATCTTCTTGGGGCCGGCAAACGCCGCCTCCATCGGGTACTGCTGATCTAGCAGCATCCCGACCAGCAGCGCGAAGGGATTGGATTCCAGCAGCGCGTCGGCCGCCGGATCTTGAACTAGCTGCAGTTTCGCCACGCCGCCAGTCTAGATCGCGGGTTTGAGCATACGGTTGCCTGGGAACTAGCTGAGTGTGACGCAGGTCTCACAAGGCTGCCCACAATTACACATCGAGGTCAGGAGTCAGCGTGCCCGAGACTCAACATCCGCCCGCAGAAACCCCGATCAGTGGCCAGGACTACCTGGCCGTTCAGGCCAGTCCTGAGTTCCAAGAGTTACGTAACAGGCTGCGCCGCTTCGTCTTTCCGATGAGCG
Organism: Mycobacterium sp.; assembly: GCA_035634855.1. GTDB lineage: Bacteria > Actinomycetota > Actinomycetes > Mycobacteriales > Mycobacteriaceae > Mycobacterium. The sequence goes on along the minus strand of DASQCE010000342.1, from coordinate 5,713 downwards.
GCCTCTTCCTTGTCTGGTATTTCGCCTATGTCCTGCTCGGTGCGTTCGCACACGACTTCATGGCCATCAAGGTGTGGGGCAATATAAACGTCGGCCTGCTCATCGGGCTCGGCCAGTTCGTGTCGACGTTCGTCATCACCGGCATCTACGTCCTTTTCGCCAACCGTGAACTCGATCCGCGCGCGGAAGCGATTCGCGCCGAGCTCGAGGGCGGTGCGGCATGACCGTCGACGTCCTTGCCGCCGACACCACGATCGGCAATCCGATCGCCAACATCGGCATCTTCGCACTCTTCGTCGCGATCACTCTCTACATCGTGATTCGCGCGAGCAAGAAGAACACCACCGCTGCCGAGTTCTTCACGGCGGGGCGCGCGTTCACCGGACCGCAGAACGGGATCGCGATCTCCGGTGACTACCTGTCGGCCGCCAGCTTTCTCGGCATCGCAGGCGCGATCGCGGTCTACGGATATGACGGCTTCCTGTACTCCATCGGCTTCCTGGTAGCTTGGCTGGTCGCGCTGCTTCTGGTCGCCGAATTGCTGCGCAACGCAGGCAAATTCACGATGGCCGACGTGCTCAGCTTCCGGCTGAAGCAACGCCCGGTACGGATCGCCGCGGCCACCACCACGCTGGCGGTGTGCCTGTTTTATCTGCTCGCCCAGATGGCAGGCGCAGGCGGGCTGGTGGCCCTGCTGCTCAACGTCAAGGGCACCGTCGGCCAGGCCGTAGTGATCGCCGTCGTCGGTTTGCTGATGATCGTCTACGTGCTGGTCGGCGGGATGAAGGGCACCACCTGGGTGCAGATCATCAAGGCCGCGCTGCTGATCGGCGGCGCCGCACTCATGACGGTCATGGTGCTGGCGAAGTTCGGGGTCAATTTCTCCGAAATGCTCGGCGCGGCACAGTCCGCGGTCTCCGGATCCGCCGACAAGGCGGTGGCCAAGCGCGACGTGCTCGCCCCGGGCGCGCAGTACGGCGCCTCGCTGACGTCGCAGATCAACTTCATCTCGCTTGCGTTGGCACTGGTGCTCGGCACGGCCGGACTGCCGCACGTGCTGATGCGCTTCTATACGGTGCCGACCGCGAAGGAGGCCCGCCGCTCGGTCGTGTGGGCGATCGCACTCATCGGCGCCTTCTACCTGTTCACGCTGGCACTCGGCTACGGGGCCGCTGCCCTGGTCGGACCCGACACCATTCTGGCGGCCCCCGGCGCACAGAATTCGGCCGCGCCGTTGCTGGCGTTCGAGCTCGGCGGCGTGGTCCTGCTTGGCGTCATCTCGGCCGTCGCGTTCGCGACGATCCTCGCGGTGGTCGCAGGCCTGACCATCACCGCGGCAACATCGTTCGCGCATGACATCTATGCCAGCGTGCTGAAGAGCCACCAGGTGACCGAGGACGAGCAGGTGCGGGTATCACGCATCACGGTGGTGGTGCTCGGCATCTTCGCGATCGCGCTAGGCATCCTCGCCAGCGGGCAGAACATCGCGTTCCTGGTCGCGCTCGCCTTCGCGGTTGCGGCCGCGGCGAACCTGCCCACGATCCTGTACTCGCTGTACTGGTCGCGGTTCAACACCCGCGGCGCGCTGTGGAGTATGTACGGCGGACTGGTCTCGACGATCGTTTTGATCGTCTTCTCCCCCGCGGTGTCGGGTGCGAAGACAGCGATGCTTCCGCACGTGGACTTCGCCTGGTTCCCGCTGGCCAATCCGGGCATTGTGTCGATTCCGCTGGCCTTCATCCTCGGCATCGTCGGCACTCTGACGTCGGCGGACCGCGGTGACCCGGAGATCAATGCCGAGTTCGAGGTGCGGGCGCTCACCGGCGTCGGGGCCGAGAAGGCCGTCGCCGCGCACTGAACGGTGGGCGTTGCCCGGCTCGCGGGGTGGAATAAGGCCCCAGCCGGGATCGCTATTGTTCAGCGTGCCCAAAACCAAGACGAAGACACGCCTGGCCTTCGGCATGCTGGCGTACGCCTTCGCGGCCATCATGGTCGGCACGACGTTGCCGACGCCGATGTACGCGCTGTACGGCGAGCAGATGCATTTTGCGGTGCTGACGACGACCGTCATCTATGCGACGTATGCGGGCGGCGTGCTGTTCGCGTTGTTGGCGTTCGGGCGGTGGTCCGACGCGATCGGCCGTCGGCCGGTGTTGCTGGCCGGCGTCGTGTTCGCGGTGGCGAGCGCGGCGGCGTTCCTGGTTGCCCACTCGGTGTCGATGTTGTTGGTCGGGCGGGTCTTGTCCGGGCTGTCGGCGGGCATCTTCACCGGAACCGCCACCGCGGCCGTCATCGAGGCCGCACCGGAAAACTGGCGCACCAGGGCCGCTGCGGTGGCGACGGTCGCCAACATCGGCGGGCTGGGCACCGGGCCGCTACTGGCCGGGTTATTGGTCGAATACGCGCCTGCGCCACTGCACCTCAGTTTCATCGTGCACATCGTGCTGGCTCTGCTGGCCGGAGCAGCGGTGCTGATCGTCCCGGAAACCTCCCAGCGCAGCGGCAGCATCGGCGTGCAGCGACTGTTGGTGCCCGCCGAGGTCCGTGCGGTTTTCGTCATCGCGGCCCTTGCCGCGTTCGCGGGGTTCGCGGTGACGGGCCTGTTCACGGCGGTGGCACCGTCGTTTCTATCCCAAGTCGTCGGGATAACGAATCACGCGGTCGCCGGGCTGATCGCCTGCTCGATCTTCGCCGCCTCGGCGGTGGCACAGGTGGCCGCACGAACTATGAATCCGCAGCGCGCGGTCGCGATCGGTTGCGCCATCCTGGTGGTCGGGATGGTGATTCTGGCTGTGGCGCTGCATTTTTCGTCGCTGGCGGGTCTGATCGCCGCCGCGGTGGTATCCGGCATCGGCCAGGGGATCAGCTTCTCCCGCGGCCTGGCGGCCGTCGCCGAGCGCACCCCGCCCGGCCGTCGCGCCGAGGTCAGCTCCACTTACTTCGTCGTCGCGTATGTGGCGATCTCACTGCCGGTCGTCGGTGAGGGACTCGCCGCCCGGCGGTGGGGATTGCAAACGGCCGGTGTGACTTTCGCGATCGCCGTCGCGATCCTGTCGATCATCTGCCTGGTCGCGATCCTGGCGCAGGAAGCGCGCCAGTTCCGCACGCCGGTTACGACAGGAATCGGGTGACGTACGGCGAGAAGCGCTCGCATAGCTCGTCTTCGTTGAGTCCGAACATTTCGCACGTCGTCACCACCCGGCCGAGTCGGCCTCGCTGGTGGCCGGCCAGGTACGCGCTCATCGCGGTACGGGCGTCGTCGGTCACTGGTTCACCGACGAGGCCGTAAACCCGTTCGGCGACACAGAATTCGTCGGCCATGAAGTCGTCGAAGCGCATGTCGATCGAGCGCTCCGGCGCAATGGCACCGCGATCGCGGCCAGCGCGGTGAGCATCAGGTCGAGCCGGTCGATCCACGCAGCGGGCGATTTTCTCTACCGGCACCGGCGAGCGTTGCATGCGCGCTGCGTAGGTGATCATCGCGACCATCGAAAGCGCCACCGGCACCGGATCGCGATGGGTACACACGACGGCCACATCCCGTTCCATCCTCGAGGGTGACCGGGCAGTCTCCGACGACCGGCACATCGCCGACGGTTACCGCACGCTCGCGACGACACTGGGCGTGGCCCGGGACACCTACCTGTGCGCGGAGCCGAGCCGGCCGATGTTCGTGGAGGTCAATACGCCGTTCCGCCGTGACCGGCGGTGAGGCGGTGATAACACTGACGCCTACTACCACATGTGCCCGGTAGATCCGAAGCGCCGCTATCGCATCAGCGGCGACAAGGGTGACAGCGTGTACTTCTCGGTGACTGCCTAGAACGAACCGTCGCCCGGCATCTGGTCCGACCGGATCGTGGCGATCGTGCGCGACGACGATCTCGATACCGACGAAGCGGGCAACTTCTCGTTCGAGCTGGGGCGTACGCCCGATGCCGCGGTGCTGATGACCCGTGACTACCAGGCCGATCCGCTCACCGGCCGGCCCGTCAGCTGGCGCATCGCGGCGCTCGACGAGCCCGAGCCGGTGCGGCACGGGGACGCCGAAACGGCGGCGGCCCTTCGCGCCAGTGGCGCCTGGTTGCGCACCATGTTCGCGATCGTTCCGCTTGCGGTGGGGGTTCGCGTGGACGACTCGCACAGGCTCGGACACGAAATCGCCCAAGTGGCGAATCAATTCGCTGACCCGTATCAGGTGCCGGACACAAACTTCGGCTGGTCGGCACGGGATGCCCGCCACGCATACGGCAGTTTCGTACTCGAACACGACGAGGCGCTGGTCATCACCCACCGGCCGCCGAAGTGCAGGTTCTGGAATCTGGTGGTGTGGAACCTGTTCATGGCCACCCACAACGTCAACGACGCGCGCAGTTCGGTGAACGGCCACAGCGCGATACCGAACGCCGACGGTTCTATCACGGTCGCTATCTCTCGTGGCACGACAGCGCACCCGAATTCTTTGACCACACTGGACTATCCGCGGGGCAATCTCGCCTTCAGGTGGTTCCTCGCCGACGGGGTACCCGTCCGACCGGACGTACAGTTGGTGAAGGTGGCCGACGCCCCGACGAATGTGGACTGACCGCGCCGACTTCTACACCGTGGTTGTTCCGCCGCCGGAATCACAGCCCTCAGGCAGAACTCGGCGATATCCGAACCTGCGTGACGGCATTCTCATCTGGAGTAACCTGCTCACCGCATCGCCGGTGTTCCAGGAGTTGGCGTGGGTGTTCCAGATCATGCCGCTGTTCTTCTTCGCAGGCGTCGCGGCATCGACCGAGCCTTAGACGCCGGGAACGAGTTGGGGCAACTGGTTCATGCGACGGTGCATCGGCTCTACCGACCCGTGTTCTACTACCTCGCGTTCTGGTGGGTGTCGCTTGAGGAGCTAAGCGCCGTTCTGCCCGAGCATGTCTATGAACTGTGGCCGGGATCTCAATCCAACTGCTGTGGTTTCTCGGCGCCTACGTTTTGGTCTTCGCGAGCATGCCACTGCTGGCCCGCATCACGACCGCCGGCCGACTGGTCGCCGCGATGGTTGGCACCTACACGTTCGTCGCTGGTGTCGACGCGATCCGGATCAACGTCGAGGGCTGCTCCGCACTTGGCTAACTGAACATGGTCGTGTGGGTGATCACCGGCATGGTCGGAGTCGCCTACCGTCGACGTCTGCTCGCCTGGCACGCAGCGCTGACGGCGGCTTCGTTGCGCGGCCGGGCGTGCGCAGCCTGGCGGTGGGCGCGCTGCTGTGCCTTGCCGGTGCGGCGACACTGGCCTCGGTCGGGTGGGGCCTCAAGGACCAGGGTTTGTACTACGTCGGGGCGATGCCGATCGCACCGGCCGCCGCGCGCGTGCTGGCCAGCGACTCTCAGCGCGTCTGCGCCGCGAGCCTGCCTGCCAGGACGATGTAGGTCGCGGCGAAGCTTCGCCGCATCCACGCCACGATCCGTGGCCGGGAGATCACCTCGCGGCGCACCGCCGCGGCGAACACGCCGTAGACGCTGAACACCACGAGCGTCACCGCCATGAAGATGGCACTCAGCCACACCATCAGCAGCACCGCGCCGTCGCGGTCGGGGGCGACGAACTGCGGCAGGAACGCGAAGAAGAAGATCGTCAGCTTCGGGTTCAACGTGTTGACCAGAACGCCCGACAGGATCACCCGCCATGGTGACACCTTCGCCGGACCTGTCTGCACCTCGAACACCGA
>DASQCE010000341.1:0-4344 GCA_035634855.1 Mycobacterium sp. | reverse complement strand
CCAACCGCGGCACGCATCTCTCATCTACTGGCCACAAAGAGTCAACGCAACAGCGCCCGCGGAGGTGCAGTCCGAGCTCGACTATGCGGCCGTCGCGGGGATGCCAATCTCGGCCGGGTCGGTGTGCCCCAGGATCGGCGTGAGCGCGAGGCCGAACTACCTGATATTCGGTGAAGGAGGCACCGCGAGCTTTGGCGCTCAGTTGCGACTGCCGTGATCTTCATGGTGCGCTGGTGGGAATCCATCGGGCGCGCGTCATGTCGACCCGATCTCCGCGGGTTGGAACCCCTTCGTCGATCAGTCGTGCGAGCTGGGTGGAGCCCTTCGGGACGGTGCCGTCGGCGCGGACGACTCGATGCCACGGCACGTCGGGTTGTGCAGTGGCAAGCACCCGTCCGACCCGGCGTGGTGCTGCTGGGTTGATGTCTCCGTATGTGGCTACCAGTCCCTTGGGGATAGCGCGAACGTGGTCGAGGATGGCATCGGCGTTCGAGTCGCTTCCGGGCGTGTGGCGGTCGCTGTGCATGGTGCGGTCTCCTTCGCTAGCGGGATCTATCGCAGGCCGGGGTCTGTTCCGCCGCGGTAAAGCGCGACGGCCTCCCAGCAGTAACGGGCGAGGATCGAGCGGTAGGGACGAAACGGCTCGCCGAGCGCGAGCAGTGATTTCGGTGTCGGCGGCGGGTCGATGCCCCAGGCGAGCCCGTAGCCCTGCCGCACACCGAGGTCGTCGACCGGCCAGACGTCCAGTCTGCGGAGCTCGAAGATGAGGAACATCTCCGCCGTCCACCTGCCTATACCACGCACGGTGATCAGCCGGTCGACGATGACATCATCGGATTGACGCGCGAATCTGGCGAAGTCGACGGTCCCGTCCAGCACCTTGCCCGACAGATCGCGCAGCGACGCGAGCTTGTTCGCCGAGAGCCCCGCCGCGCGCAGAGCCTCATCAGATGTCAAGCTCAACGCCTCAGCGGTGAGATGACCGCCCACAGCGTCGACCACACGGCCGAGGATGGCCTGGGCCGCTCGACCGGCAAGCTGCTGGAACACGATCGCACGGGCCAACGCCCCAAAGGGCCCGTCGGCACTACGTGGCCGATATTTGATCACCCCGGCTTGCGAGACCAGGTTCGCCAACACCGGGTCACGCGCCGCCGCCTCGTCGATCGCCGATGCGAGCGCGACCCTCGTCATTCTGTTACCACCTGGTTCTTCACCATCGCCTCCGGTTCGCGATTCGCGTGGGCCCGCTCACGTTCAGGCTGAACTGCGAGTCTGGGCGGTGCTCAGATCGCTTCAGTGAACTGAGGTGCGGAAGATCGGCCAGCCGATCTCGGTCCGCCACGCGGTGGTGTCGTGGGTGTCGCGTGGGCCGACGAGGTAGGTCTCGCGCACCGGTCCGGAGATGGCCAGGGCATGTCCGGTGACGTAGGCACCCAACGCGCCGTAGGTGATGTCGATGTCATCGTGCGGACCGTGGTGCACGGTGACCGCTAGTTCGGCCCGAGGGATGGTGAATGGCCGCACTCTGCCGATCGTGGGAGGAGCGTTTGTCGGCTGATAGACGACGGCGTCACCGTGGTCCTCGGTGAATAGCTCGTTGTCGTACAGGCCGCCACACGGGCCAGTCGGGGTCTGTGTCACTGATGCCATAACAGAGTCGAGTTCGGTCATCGCGGCGCTGTACCAGGTGAGCAGGTCGCGGTGGTCCACGGTGGCGCGGATCGCGGCCACCGTCACAGCCGGCGCGGCACGCAGTTCGACGTCGACCTCCTCTGCCGCCGGCTGGAGTAAACGTCGCAGCGCGGTGACCGCAGCTCTCGTGCGGGCCAGTTCACCCTCCAGCCGGTCAAGATGTCTGGCGATCAGAGCGCTGCGGGCCGCGGGATCGGTGGTCGCGAGCACCTCGCCGACCTCGGGTATCGGCATTCCCAGGTCGCGGAAACGCCGGATCACCTGAGCCGTCGGTATCTGCGTCGTGGCGTAGTACCGGTACCCGCTGTGCGGGTCGACCTGGACTGGTTCGAGCAGCCCCGCGTCGTGGTAGTGCCGCAACGTTTTCACGCTCAGATGTGTGATCTGAGAGAACTCACCAATGGTCAAGCCGCTGCGCATAGATCCACTGTGAACCCTCCCCCAGCGGGAGAGTCAACCGGACGTGATTTGCCAGACCTAGCTGCATCGCAAGCCTTGACTCTCCCCCTACCGGAGCCTCCACGGTGAAATAACCACCAGCGAGGAGGACACCATGGACACCACTGTTCCGGCTCCGGTCAGGACCTACATCACGGCCAGCAACGCATTCGACGGTGATGCAGTGATCGCGGCGTTCACCGACGATGCCGTGGTCAACGACACACGTCGCGAGTTCTCCGGTCTCAGCGCCATCCGCGCCTGGCTTGACCGCGAGATCATCGGCGACAAGGTGACGATGACCGTCACCGCCACCCGCCAACGACACGGGCTGGTCATCATCGACGCCGTGATGGACGGCAACTACGACAAGAGCGGTCTGCCGGACCCGCTCGTCCTCACGTATTACTTCGCCCTGGCCGACGACCACATCGCGCAGCTGATCATCATCCACAACGAACCGACCCCGAGCTGGGCGCAACCATGACGATCAGCGATTCCCTCACCGGGCGGCGCGCCTTGGTGACCGGCGGCAGCAAAGGGCAGGGCGCCGCCACCGTGGCCCGGCTACGCGAGGCCGGCGCGACCGTGATGACCACCGCCCGCACGATGCCTCACGACGCTGCGCATCGTGACCTGTTCATCGCCGCTGACCTCAGCACCCCCGGCGGAGCCCAGACGGTCCTCCACCAGGTCCGTACCCGACTGGGCGCCCTCGACATCCTGGTCCACGTCGTTGGCGGCTCGCACTCACCCTCAGGCGGTTTCGCAGCGCTCAGCGACGAGCAGTGGCAGGCCGAGCTGAACCTGAACCTGCTGGCCGCAGTCCGCCTCGACCGGGGACTGCTCCCGGCGATGATCGCGGCCAGGTCAGGCGCCGTCGTGCACATCTCCTCCATCCAGCGGCACATGCCACTGTTCGAGGCAACCCTCGGCTACGCCGCCGCGAAAGCCGCACTCACCACCTACAGCAAAGGCCTGGCCAACGAGGTAGGACCAGCTGGGATCCGCGTCAACACGATCGCCCCCGGATCCGTACAGACCGACGGCGCAAACGGCCTGATCGACCGCATCTCCGGCAGCGCCGGTGTCAGCCGGGACGCCGCACTTCAGCAAATCATGGACTCCCTCGGCGGCATCCCGCTCGGCCGACCGGCACAGCCAGGGGACACCGCCGAACTCGTCGCCTTCCTCGTCTCCGACCGCACCCGCTCCATCACCGGCGCCGAGTACGTCCTCGACGGCGGCACCCTGCCCACCACCTGACAACCCCTCCGCACATGGAGAAACATGACCGATACCACGACGCTCATCGGCCGATATTTCAGCCTCGCCCCTCAAGCCGACGTCGACGCATACTTCGCCCAGTTCGCCGAAGACGCCATCGTCGAGGACGAAGGTGTTCAGCGGGTCGGGATCGACGCCATCCGCGCCTGGCGCACCCAGGTCCCCCGAGTCGCCTACACCGTCCACGACATCATCACCACCGACACAGGCCACGACGCGCACGTCGACATCGCCGGCGACTTTCCCAGCAGCCCCGCCCGGCTGACATTCCACTTCGAGTTCACCGCAGACGGCCACATCGCCGCCCTGCACATTCGTTCCTGACCGCGACCACCAGGAAAGCGCGACCGGGTCGCCTGCTGCAGACTTGGCGGCGTGCGCTGGTGGGTGATGGTGTCAGCCGGTGTCGCTCCGGTTGCGCTGATCGGTGGCTGGTCGCTGGCCGCGTCTCGGCAACCGGCCAGCTATCACGCGGTCGAGGACACGATCAGCGCCCTGGCGGCGCACGGCGCCACCGACCGCTGGATCATGACAGCCGGTCTGGCCGTCCTCGGCGTCTGCCACATGACCACAGCCAGCGGTCTGACTGAGGCCAACATCAGCGGACGGGCGTTGCTCGCGGCGGGCGGCGCTGCCACGGCCGCGGTCGCCGCGTTGCCACAGCCGGCCGCCGGGCATCTGCCCGCGGCTGCGGTCGGCTTCGTCGCGCTGGCTCTATGGCCTGCTGCCTCGCGTGTGCCAGGTCCTCGTACCGCATGCATGGCCACGGCCGTGCTACTCGTTCTGCTCGGCTGGCTGGCGATTGAGCTTCGACGCGGTCATGTAGTCGGCCTCAGTGAGCGACTCCTCGCTGGCGCGGAGGCGTTCTGGCCGCTCGTCGTCGCATTGGCGTTCATCTGGCGACAACGACGTCTGGCTCCGCCA
>DASQCE010000340.1:0-3556 GCA_035634855.1 Mycobacterium sp. | reverse complement strand
CAACTCGACCCCAAGGAGCGGTTGGAACTGCTGCGCACGCTCGATCAGTGGCTGAGCGTGAACGGGGCCTGGGATCCCGCGGCGGCCCGGCTGGCCTTGCATCGCAACACCGTCCGCAACCGGATCGAACGGATCGCGAAGCTGACCGGTCGGCGAATGGAAGACGGTGACGACCGGATGGGCCTGTGGCTGGCGCTCAAGGCGCGCGCAGCGCTGCCGTAGTTCCCCCGATCGGGGCACACGCGATTCAACGCGGCCGACCACCAGTACGCGACGATGGCGGCCAGGACGGGAACGCCCACGCTGGCCAGGATCGGATGCCGCGCGGCGCACGATCGCCGCTGCATGTATACACGCTAACTGCGGTTGAACATCACGAATTAACGCCATGGGTACGTTTTGGGAACAGGCAGTCTGTGCACGAGCTGGCGACGAAGGCCGACGGCGCGACGACGAGTTCGTCGAGGACGCGGCCGATCCGGAGCAGATCGACGAACAGGAGTGATCCGAGCCCAATCTGTCGGCGCCCGCTCGATGATGTCAGCAGAATTTTCTGTGCGCGGTGCCGCCGATCCCGCTGCCGGCATCAAGCACCGCGCTGTCGCTCGTGATCCCGATCAGGTCGACCAGTTGGCTGGTGGCGATGCGACCCATGGTGTGGAAGTCCTCGATCAACGCGAGGTCTGAGGGCTGGAGGTGGTCGAGGTCCTTTGGCGCGGAAACGAGGGCTCGCTCAATGTTGCGCCGGGAGAGGCCAGTTGAGTACTGGGCGCCAATGAGGGTGTCGTTCATGTCGGTTCTTTCTGGTCGGGCAGCCCGCGGATCGGGGCAGGCGGCTCATGGCCGCCTGGTCCACCGACCGCGAAATGAGCTGGAAGGTTAATTGAAGGGCGGTAATGGGATTCGGCGAGTGGCCGAGCTGTCGCAGACCACGCGGCTAGGACGACAATCGTTGGTCCCACGGGCGATGCGGCGATACCGATACCGCAGGGATCTTGATTGCGCCGAAGCGTTCGTGGGTTGGGTCGGCCGATGCGGTGTGCTCGTTTCGCCACACGACCGACTCGCCCGCATACCGGGGATGGGCGGGCTGGGGATGCTGCTGGCGTCGATCGAACCTATCCAGGCGGTGCATCGGCACGAGCCCGATCAACGTGAAGTTCCAGATTTGGCCGATGAGGTTCCTGGCGGTCCGGCGGGACTCGGGGCCGGTGACGTAGCGCCGCGCGATCGTCAGAAAGTCTTCCGGTTCGACTCCGGCGACATCGCGGACATGAGTAGTTGGGCCACCCACCTCCCAGGTGCCCAGGGCGTACTCGGGCAGGTAGTGGCGCACACTGGACTCGAAGAACAGATCGGCTCCCAGTCGCTTGGCGTTCACGCGTACGGCTCGCATGAACATCCACGGCGGGATATCGATGGGGCGGACCCGCCGGCCCAACGCCTCACCCACCGCATCTGCGATCTCGGCTCCGGACAGCATCGTGGGCCCGGTCGGTCGGTAGGCCCGGCCGTCGTGACGATGCGGGTCACGCAAGGCGCCCACCGCAACTCGGGCGATGTCTTCGTTGGACGGCGGCGCATTGCGGCCCGCCGTCGGCACCGGCAACACCCCGAGTTGGGCGGCCATCGGGACCAGGTTCAGATAGTTGTCGGCGAAGAACCCTGGATCAACCGCAACGTGGGCGGCGTCCGGCAACAGCGCGAACAGCTTGTCGATCAACCAGGCATGCCGGGTCATCAGAGACGGATGCTCGGGGCTGGCCAGCCACTGCCCCAACGCCACCACCGCCTCCAAGCCTGAGCGCCGCGCAGCCACCGCAAAGCCGACCGCGCTGTCGAGCGCATGTGGATGGTACGGAGGGTTGAAAAACAGCCGGTCCACCCCGTCCACTGCGGCGGCAACCTGTTGAATGTCAAACATATCCGCCACGACGATCTCAGCGCCCAAGGCCCGCAACCGGTCAGCGCGCCCATCGTCGCGATGCACCAAGGCCCTAGTCGCCACGCCCTTTTCCAACAGTTGGGCGGCCACCGCGCCGCCGATCTTGCCCGTGGCGCCGGTTACCAGTACGCGTGTGTTGGTCATCGGAGTTTCCTTCCCTTGTCGGACGATCACAATGTGACCGCTGGTTACATCCGCCAGTGTGCGTTCGGATGTGGCCATTGTCAACATGTCGGTTTGCGTGGGATCGTGAAGGCATGAGCTCCGTCAGCGCCGACCCCACTGGCCGAAAGCCCTACCATCACGGTGCGTTGCACTCTGCGCTGATCGAGGCGAGCATCGCGCTGGCCCGCGAGGGCGGCCCCGATCGAGTGATCCTGCGCGAGGCCGCCCGGGCGGCCGGGGTGTCGCACTCGGCCGCCTACCGCCATTTCGCCGACCGCGAGGCGCTATTAGCCGAGGTGTCGCGCTTTGCGCGCAACGAGCTCGGCGCGGAGATGCGCCGACGGGTCAACCGCACCAGGGACCCCCGCCGCCGGTTGCGAGCGGTCGGCACCGCCTACGTCGACTTCGCACTCACCGAGCCCGGCTTGTTTCGCACCGCGTTCACCTCACATCCCGCGCCATCCGGCGACGCAGCGGACGATCGACCGGCCGGAGGCGAGGACCCAACACACAGCACCGCCGTCGCCGACCCCTACGAGGTCCTTGGTCAAGTACTCGACGAAGCCCAAGCTGCCGGTGTATTGGATCCTCGCCGCAGGCCGGGAGCAGAGATTGCCGCCTGGTCAGCGGTCCACGGCCTTGCCGGCCTGCTGCTCGACGGGCCGCTACCCACTAGCACCGCAGCCATCAAATTCTCGCGAGGGCACGTGCTGGACCTCATCGAGCGCGGACTGCTGAACGGCGCCTAAAACCTTGTCGCAAACGCCACGCTGCGTGACCGACGCGCTTAATACCAGATGCTCTTTGTTCAGGCAATGAGTTCGTTGGTTCTTCTGCCGGGCTGTCCGAGGGCGTGGTAGATCTCGCGGGCGATATAGCGCTTGACGCATCGCATGATCTCGTTTTTGGTTCGCCTTCGGCCAGGGGGGCGAGCAAAGTAGTCGCGGGTGGGCTCGTGGCGGCGCATGCGCACGACCAGGATGACCTGCAGGGCACGGTTGGCGTCGCGGTTGCCGCCTCGGTTGAGGCGGTGGCGGATCGTTTTGCCGCTGGCGGCTTCCAGTGGGCAGACTCCGCAGAGTTTGGCGAATGCGACGTCGCTGCAGATCCGGTTGGGGTTGTCGCCGATCGCGGTCAGCAGCGCGGCGGCGGTGTCAGGGCCGACACCATAGACGGCGCGCAGCGCAGGTGGCGCTGATGGCGTCGATGAGGCGTTCCAGCCCGGCGGCGCCACATACACGTCCACGTGGTGTTACCACCGGCGCACGAGCACGGCTGATGTCCGACTGGAGCGCGGCCCGGCATGAGCTCGTGACCACGCGTGGGCAATGTCTCGGTGCCTAGCCCGGGAGGTAATTCTGCACGCCGATTATGCCGAAGTTTGTGTTAAGCCGAGGTTCAGCGGGAATGGCCTGTTCCGGGGTGGGTTGCTGATGGATTCCTCGG
>DASQCE010000339.1:0-15056 GCA_035634855.1 Mycobacterium sp. | reverse complement strand
AGCGACGTCGAAAGTGGACTGCGGGCAGGTGCGGCCATCGCCGCGGGCACTCTCACCGGCGCCCACGACGAAGTACAGCTTCGAAATGCGGGGGCCACCCACGTCGTCGGCTCGGTATCCGAATTCGCCGACCTGATTTTGCAATCCCGATAACCAAGAGAAGGAATCATGAAGCCACATACGATTTTGCGCGCAGGCGCGATCGCGGTGATTGCGGCCGCCACCACCATGACCGCGGCGTGTGGCGGCACCGGCTCGTCCGGTTCGGCATCCGGAGAGACGGTCACGGTCTACAGCGCTGACGGCCTTGCGAACTGGTACAAGCCCCAGTTCGACAAGTTCACCAAGGACACCGGCATCGCGGTCAACCTCGTTGAGGCCGGTTCCGGCGAGGTGGTGTCGCGGGTGGAAAAGGAGCAGTCCAACCCGCAGGCCGACGTCCTCGTGACGCTGCCGCCGTTCATCCAAAAGGCAGACAAGTCAGGGTTGTTGGTGGCGAGCGGAGTTGACACCAAGGGCATCCCCGCGGATCAAGTGGGCCCAGGCGGAAACTATGTGCCGATCGTCAACAACGCACTGAACTTCATCGCCAACCCGAGCGCGAACCCACAGCCCGAGACTTGGGACGACCTGCTGGCACCGCAGTACAAGGGCAAGCTGCAGTACTCCACGCCGGGGCAGGCCGGTGACGGCACCGCGGTGCTGATCCTGCTGCAGCATCTGCGGGGCAAGCAGGGCGCACTGGACTACCTGACCAAACTGCAGGCGAACAACGTCGGTCCGTCGTCGTCCACCGGCAAGCTGCAGCCCAAGGTGAGCAACGGCGAGCTGCTCGTCGCCAACGGCGATGTGCAGATGAACCTGGGCTCGATCAAGGACGACGGCTCGAAGTTCAACATCTTCATCCCCGCAGGCCCTGACGGTAAGCGGACCACGATCTCGCTGCCCTACGTGGCGGCCGTCGCCAAGGGTGCGCCACACGAAGCGTCGGCCAAGAAGTTGCTCGGGTTTCTGCTGTCCGACGACGTACAGAAGACGGTCGAGCCGGACGCGCTGGGTATCCCGGTGCGTGACCAGATCCGCACCACCGCAGGGGGATCGGCCGCACCGAACACTCCCGCCGGCGTCCTCGACGGCGTCGACGTATGGGTACCCGACTGGAACACCGTCCTCGCCGAGCTTGACGCCGACGTGGCCGCGTATCAGAAGGCGACCGGGAACTGAGGTGACCGCCCGAAGGCGTGCGCGAGTGAGGGTCGTAGCGAAGCACCCGAAGACGACCGCGAGTGAGGATCGCAGCGAGGCACGAGCGAGGACCGGAGCGAGTGGGAGTCGAGGCAACGACACAGGACCGGGGCGAGCGGGAGCCGAGGCATGAACCGAGTCGGGATCGGCCGACCGCGAGCGACGACGCGGCACGCCGAGCCGATCGAAACCCGGACGCCGGCAATCACATTCGACCGCGTCGGCGTGTCATATGGACGGGGCCGCAAGGCGACGAAGGCGTTGATCGACTTCAGCTTGCGGGTGGCGGCAGGTGAGACGGTCGCACTGCTCGGGCCGAGCGGGTCAGGCAAATCGACCGCGCTCAACGCGCTCGCCGGCTTCGTACGGCCGGCGTCGGGCACCGTCCGGCTGGCCGGGCGCGACGTCACCGACCTGCCGCCGGCCAAGCGGGGCATCGGTGTGGTGTTGCAGTCGTATGCGTTGTTTCCTCACATGCGCGTCGCCGACAACGTCGCGTTCGGACTGAAGTCACACCGGGTGCCGCGCGCTGAGATCGCCCCGCGCGTCGCCGAGGCACTCGACATGGTCGGCATGGCGACGTACGGGAAGCGCCTTCCCCGTGAGCTTTCCGGCGGACAGCAGCAGCGCGTTGCGATCGCCCGCGCATTGGCCATCCGACCGAACGTGCTGTTGCTCGACGAACCTTTGGCGGCCCTCGATGCACAGCTCCGCCACTCGACGCTGGCTGAGCTGCAGCGGCTCAAGGAGTCGCTGCCCGACACGGCGATGCTCTACGTGACCCATGATCAGGCCGAGGCGCTTGCCCTGGCCGACCGGATCGTGGTGATGAACAACGCTCGGCTGATGGATGTCGACACGGCCGAAAACCTGTGGAGGCGGCCGCCGACCAGCTTCACGGCGGCGTTCCTTGGTGGTGCAAACCTCATCCCCTGCACCGTCGGACGCGTCATCGGCACTTCGGCGCTGGTGACCATCGCGCACAAGACCGCCACCGCCGAGGCACCCCAACCGTCGGTCGGCAAGATCGACTGGGCACCGGGATCCAAGGCGCTGCTGTGCATTCGGCCACATGCCATGCGGATCGTCTCGCTCGGTGAGCGCGATGCCCTGCGCGCCACGGTCGTCTCATCGGTCTGGCGCGGCGCGACAACGCGGATGGTGCTGTCCGTCGGCGGGCTGCCGGATCAGCTCATCGACATCGACGTGCCGGGAAACGCCCACATCGCGATCGGTAGCGAAGTGGGTGTTCGCCTTCCCGAACCGGCGGGCGTGCTGGTCCAGGCATCGTGACCGCGGTTCTCGAACAGCCCGCTTCTGCGGCCGATGCGCCGGCACGCCCGGTGGCGCGACGGTCCAGGGCGGCGCTGTGGACCGTTCCACCGCTGTTGATCGTGCTTGTGGCAGCGGCCTACCCGTTGATCCGAGTCTGTTTGGAGTCGACGAAAGTCGGTGACGCCGAGCGGGGTTGGTCGACCTGGTCGGGGGTGTTGGCATCGCAGATGTTCCGCGACGCGTTGTGGAGAACGGTGGCGATCGCGGTGACGTCGACTGCGGGCTGTCTGCTGCTCGGCATGTTTGTCGGGATCGTGCTCGCTTTCGTGCCGTTCCCCGGCTCGCGGGTGGTGGGCCGGCTGATCGACACGGTGCTGGCGCTGCCGTCATTTCTCATCACGTTGGCGTTCACCTTCCTGTACGGGAGTGCCGGGGCGGTGAACGCGGCCATCTCCGGCATCACCGGTGGCACGTCGCCGGCGTTGAACTTCCTCTACACACCTGCGGGCGTGATCGCGGCGGAGGTCACCTTTTTCACGCCGTTCGTCGTGCGGCCGCTGCTGGCCTCTTTCGCGGTGCTGCCCCGCGCGCAACTCGACGTCGCGGCGAGCCTCGGCGCCTCACCGCTGCGCGTGTTGCGCTCGGTCGTCATGCCAGAGGCGTGGCCGGCGCTCATGGCCGGAGGCAGCCTGGTACTTCTCTTGACGCTCAACGAATTCGGGATCGTGCTGTTCACCGGCGCCAAGGGCGTGATCACCCTGCCGGTGCTCATCTACACCCGCGGCATCGTCACGTTCGATCTGCCAGGGGCCGCGGTGATCGCCACGGTGCAGATCGCGCTGTCGCTGGTGCTCTACGGGTTGTACCGGATGGTGTTCGCACGGTTGATGAGCGGTCGCGGGAGGGGGGACACCGATGTTGTTGTGGAGCCGGCGAAGTAGAGCGGCCATCCTCATCGGGTTCGCCGTCGTCGTTCTGGTGGTGTTCGTGGCGCCGCTTGCCACGGTCGTGATCGCGGGCCTGGCCGGATCGTGGACCGACGCCCTGCCGACTGATCTCGGGTTCGGCCACTTCGACGACGCGCTCTCCGGTGAGAACCTGGCGAGCTTGTCGGTCAGCCTGCAGACCGCCCTCATATCGGGTGGCCTCGCGCTCGTGCTCGGGACGTGGGCGGCGCTGGCCGCGCGGGAGGCTCCGCGATGGCTGAGCCGAGTCACCGATGCGGTGTTTCATCTGCCCATCGCGGTTCCGTCGGTGGCGATCGGACTCGGGCTGTTGATCGCGTTCAATTCGCGCCCGTTATTGCTCGGCGGAACCCGGTGGATCGTCATCGTGGCGCACGCGGTCCTGGTGCTCGCGTTTGCGTTCAGCGCCGTGTCCGCCGCGCTCGACCGTCTCGACCCGGCGTACCGGCAGGCGGCCGAATCCCTCGGCGCGGGTCCGGCCAGGGTGATGTTCCGGGTCACGCTGCCGCTGTTGTTGCCTGCGCTCGGCGCCGCGGCGGGTCTGGCGGTCGCCTTGTCGATGGGTGAGCTGGGCGCCACGGTGATGGTGTACCCCGCGACATGGAAGACCCTGCCGGTGACGATCTTCGCGCTGACCGACCGCGGACAGGCGTTCCAGGCTGCCGCATGCACGACGATCCTGCTGCTGGTCACCCTGGTGGCGCTGGTACTGCTCGGTCGGATCCGGGGCCGCGCCGCCCTGCGATGAGTGTATTTCCGGCCGAGCTGGACATCCGAGGCGCAAGCGGGGAACGCAAAAGTCCCCCGACACGCCCATAAATTGGGCACTTTTGTGTCTGCTCGCACGAAAGTCTTACTTCAACAGTGGGTCGCGCGGCAGGCCGAGAATGCGTTCGGCGATGGTGTTTCGGGTGATCTCCGACGTGCCGCCGGCGATGGTCATCGCCCGGTTCCCGAGATAGCTGCGGAGCAGCTTCGGTGCTTGGCCGACCACCGCGGCCGAGCCCGCCAACTCCATGCCCAGCTCGGTGATCCGCTGCCCCGACTCGGCCACCAACAGCTTGGTCACGTTGCCCTCCGGTCCAGGCTCCGCGCCCGCGATGGCCCGGCTCGCCCGGCGCAGGTTCAGCAGCCGCAACGTGTGCGTCTCGGCGATGCACTCGCCTGCCCGCCGCACGTAGTTGGCCGCCGACGGCGACGCGTCGAGCAGCTTGATCAGGTGATCCGGGCTGAACCCGGCCGCACCACCGGAACCGCCCCCGATCGAGATGCGCTCATTGCCCAGCGTCGCGCGGGCCACCAGCCAGCCGCGGTTCACGTCGCCAACCACGTCGGCGTCGGGAACGAACACGTCGTCGAAGAAGACCTCGTTGAAGTGCGAGTCGCCGGTGATGCCGCGCAACGGATTGACCTTCACGCCAGGGGCTTTCATGTCGATGGCCATCATGGTCACACCGGCGTGCTTGGGCGCGTCGGGATCGGTACGCACCGTGGCCAGCCCCCACTGGCAGTACTGCGCCAGGCTGGTCCACACCTTCTGCCCGGTGACCCGCCAGCCGCCGTCGACCTTCTTGCCCGCCGTGCGCACCGCTGCGGCGTCCGAGCCGGCGCCCGGCTCGGAGAACAGCTGACACCACATCACCTCGCCGCGCAGCACGGGTTCGACCCAGCGCTCACGCTGGTCGTCCGTCCCGGCCTGCGCGATCGTGAGCGCCACCCAACCGGTGATGCCCATGTCCGGCCGCTCGATCGGTTTTGAATCCCCGGTCGTCCCCCTGCCCTCCGGGCGGGTGGGCCCCCCGCTTGCGTGGGGAGTGCCCCCAGCGCTCCTGCCCGCCGAACCGAATTCCTCCTCGACTACCAGTTGCTCGAGCACATCGGCGGCGCGGCCCCACGGTTTCGGCCAGTGCGGCACCAGGTAGCCGGAGTCGACGAGGAAATCGCGCTGCTTGTCCTCGGGCAGGGACTGCAACTTGGCGACGGCGGCGCGGGCCTGGCTGCGATACGCCTCCGCTTCGGCCGGCAGCGTGAACGACGCCCCGTGCGCCTGACCGCTCCGCTGACCCTCCACGATGTCGAGCAGCGGGTCGCCGCCCTCCTCCATCAGCGCCGCCAGTGTGCGGGCCCGCCGCAGATAGAGGTGGGCGTCGTGCTCCCAGGTGTACGCGATACCACCATGCAGCTGAATGTTGTACTGCGCGTTGAAGACTTGAGTGCGAATGGCGTGCGACGCGGCCACCGCGGCGGGGAACCACGCGCTGTCAAGGTCGTCGGCGCGCGCGGCGTCCCAGCTGGCCGCGGTGGTCTCCTCGGCGTTCACCAACATGTTGGCGGCATGGTGTTTGACGGCCTGGAAGGTCCCGATGGTCCGACCGAACTGCGCGCGCACCTTGGCGTATTCGACGGCCATGTCCAGGGCTGCCCAGCTGACGCCGACCGCCTCGGCCGACGCCAGGATCCGGAACACGGTCAGCGCCTTGCGCGCGGCGCCGCGAAGCACACGGTCCCCCTCGACCGTCGCTCCGCGCAGCGCGACCGACCCGACGCTGCGGGTGGTGTCCAGGGAGTCCAGTGCCGTGATCGTCACACCGTCGGCCCGCGCGTCGACGATGACGACGTCCTCGCCCGCGGCGATCACCAGCACATCGGCGTCCGGCGCCCCCAGTACGGCGGGGCTTTCGCCGGTGACGACCAGGTCCGAACCGATCGTGACATTGCCCGACAGGGCGAGCGCACCGACCGTGCTTCCGTCGGCTAGTCCCGGAAGCAGTTGCGCACGAACGGAATCGGGTGCGCAGCGGTCGATCACGACTGCCGCTGCGACGGTGGGCAGGAACGGCCCGGGCGACAGTTCGCGGCCTTGGGCCTCGAGCACCACCGCCAATTCGGCGAGGCCGAATCCGGAACCACCGTGCTCCTCGGCGAGCGCCAACCCGTTCCATCCGAGGTCCTTGCCCGCCGACCAGATCTCCGACGGATGGGCGGCCCCGTTCTCCAGCGTCGCGCGCGCCGTCGCGCGGCTGTTCAGGCGGTTGAGCTGCCCGATCGTGGAATCGGCCAGGTCAGTGTGTTCCTCGGTGATGGCAAGAGCTGACTTACTCACGGTGGAAGTCCTCCGGGCTTGACGGTTGTCAAGTGAAGGTAGCCCATCAACCGAACACAGCGAAGAGCGATGCCGCGACCGCGAAGCTCACCACCGACAGCACGGTCTCCAGCACCGTCCAGGTTTGCAGGGTCTGTTTGACGGTCAAATTGAAGTACTTGGAGATGATCCAAAAGCCGCCATCGTTGACGTGACTGAGGATGATGGATCCTGCCGCGATCGCCATCGCGATGAGTGCGACGGCCATCTGCGAGTAGTCGCGCTCGGTAACCAGCGGTGCGACGATCCCACCGGTGGTGACGATGGCAACCGTCGCCGACCCTTGGGCGATCCGCAGCCCGCAACTGATGACGTAGGCCAGCACGATCACCGGCAATCCCGCGGCGGACATGGTGGCGGCGAGCGCGTCGCCGATTCCCGTGGCCGAGATGACCTTTCCGAAGAACGCGCCCGCGCCGACAACCAGCAGCAGCATGCCGACCGGACGCAGCGACTCTCCGGTGATGACGCTGAGTTCCTGCACACTTGCGCCGCGCCGGACTCCGAGGACGTAGAAAGCGACCAGCACCGCGATGAGCAGGGCGACGGCCGGGGTACCGAGGAAGGTCAGGACGGCCAGCAGGCGAGAACCCTCGTCCAGTAGTTGTGTGCCGAACGTAGCGCCGAGAATCAGGACCAGCGGAATGGCGATGATCGCCGCGATCGTGCCGACCGCAGGTGGGCGGGTCTCCACGGCTCGGTCTGTCTTTGGCGTCTCCTTCACCATCGTTCCCGAACCGCCGCTCGGGGACGAACCCCCATCGTCGTCGGCACCGCGGTCCAGTTCGACGATGAACTCGGGAGGGACCTCCACGACGATGCGTTTGCCGATGTAAGTACCCCACACGATGCCGGCCGCAATGAAACCGGGTATGCCGCAGACGAAACCCATCAGAATCAGCCACCCCAAGCTCACCTCGAGAAGGCCACCGAGAGCCACTGGCCCCGGATGCGGTGGCAAGAACGCGTGTGTCATCGACAGTCCGGCCACCATCGGCATCGCATACATCACCAGCGACTTTCCGCCGCGCTTGGCCGCCACGTAGACCAGCGGCGCCAGCACGAAGATGCCGATGTCGAAGAACACGGGGATTCCGAAGATCAGACCAAGTAGGCCCATCGCGATCGGGGCGCCCCGCTCGCCGAACACACCAAGTAGCTTCTTCGTCAAAACATCTGCGCCGCCGGACCGTTCGAGAATCGCGCCCAGCACGGTGCCGAGACCGATGATGACGGCGATGTGTCCCAGAATGCTGCCGAAACCAGTCTCCAGCACGGAATCACCGCTCTTGATCGCGGTGCCAACGATGTCCTTGACCGGCAGCCCGGCGGCGAGCGCGAGCCCGAGGCCGGCGAGGAGCAGCGCGACGAACGGCTCGAGCTTCACCCTGATGATTGTGAACAGCAGGATGGCGACCGCGAGCCCGCAGAGCACCAACAGTCCTGGTGTTGTCGTGCGGAGCCATTCGATGGCGGAAGTCATAGGAAAGCCTTTCAGTTCAGGGATTTCACGAAGGATGCTGCGCGAGAAGTGATCTCGGACCAGTCGCCAGAAAGCACCGCCTGCGGCGGAACAACGTCAGTTCCTGCCGAGACGGCAACCGCGCCGCGCGCAAGGAAGTCCGCAGCGTTACCGGCATTCACCCCGCCCGAGGGGATGAGCGCCACGTCGGGAAAGGGCCCGCGCAGGTCCTTGAAGTACGCGGGGCCGAACGCGCTGGCTGGAAAAATCTTCACCGCCGCGGCTCCCAGGTCGAGCGCGACAAGCACCTCGGTGGGCGTTAGGGCTCCCATGATCACCGGGATCCCGCTGTCCGAGGCGACTTTCGCGACGCAGGCTCGAATCCCCGGTGTGGCAAGGAATTTAGCGCCGACGTCGACAGCTGAACGAGCCTGATCCGCGGTGAGCACAGTTCCTACGCCCAGAACCGCTTCAGACGTCGTTGCGGCGAGGAGGTGATCGAGCACCCGAGGTGTGGTGAATGTCAGTTCAACGACGCGTATCCCGGACTTCGCGAGGACGTTGGCGAGGGCGACCGGGTCGGGAATCTCGGGAGCGCGAACGACTGCGAGCGCTCGGTCTGCCACGATAGCGGCCATCGCAGAGGGGGTCATACCGTCTGCCTACGGGCCGGATCCATCCGAAGGGCGCGGCCGGCGAGTCGGCCGGTGGGCTGGCCGTCGTCGATGGCGAATTCGCCGTTGACGATGACGTGGCTGATGCCGCGCGCCTGCTGTTTGGGGTCATCGAACGTCGCGGTGTCTGTGACCGTGGCTGGTTCGAATAACACCAGATCGGCGGCGTAGCCATTGCGGATGAAGCCGCGGTCGGTGAGCCGAAGCCGTTGTGCGGCACGGCCGGTCAAATGGTTGATGCATTCCTCGAGGCTCAGCAGGCCAACCTCGCGGACGTAGTGTCCTAGGTATCGCGGAAAGGTGCCCCACGCTCTCGGATGTGGCCGATCGCCGACCAGAATGGCATCGCTGCCACCCATGTGTTTGGGGTGCACCATGATTGCGCGAACGTTCTCCTCGTGGCCGACATGCTGAAGAATCGTGGTAGCCAACTCGTCGCGCTGCAGCAGGTCGAAGAACACGTCCACCGGCGTGAGTCCGCTGTCTGCCGCGATCGTGTCGATCGTCCGACCGACGTACTTGTCAAGGGCGACGTTACCGACTCCGCTGATCCGGATGGTCTCCCATTCCACGGTGACGCCGTGACAGCCATCGGAGCCGTTGACGTTGACGTCCTGGGTGATTCGCGCGCGGGCCTCCGGATCTTGCAGACGCTCGAGCGCCTTGTCCGGGCCGCCGGACATTGCCCAACTCGGCAGCAGAGCCGACAGGGTGGTGGCGCCCGGCAGATACGGATATGTATCCAGCGTGATGTCGCATCCATCGGCCAGACCGGCGTCGACCATGTCCAGGAACTCCGGTGCCCGCCCGCGATTGACGCCGAAGTTCATCGTCGCGTGCGTCAAATGGAGTGCGCAGCCGGTGCTGCGCGAGAGCGCGATCATCTCTGCGTACGCCTCCAGCGCACCGGCGCCGTAGGACCGGGTGTGCGGCGCGTAGAAACCTCCGAACTCGGCGACCACCTCGCAGAGCGCGGCGAGTTCCGCGGTGTCCGCGTACATACCGGGTGTGTAGGTCAGCCCGCTGGACATGCCGACCGCGCCCTCACTGAGGCCCTGCGCGAGCAGTTCCTGCATGCGGCCGATCTCGGTGGGCGTCGCCACACGTTGGTCGGCGCCCACGGCGAGCAGTCGCAAGGTTCCCTGCGGCACCAGGTAGGCGGCGTTGGGAGTGATGCCCTGGTCGAGGCGGTCGAGGTAGTCGGCGACGCTGCGCCAGGAGAAGTCCAGATCGCTCGGGTTGCCGTTCCATCCGGCGATCTGCCTTCGGACGATGTCGAGCGCGACATCGTCGATAGGTGCGTAAGAAATCCCGTCCTGACCGATCACTTCGGTGGTCACGCCCTGGCTGACCTTCGGAAAGTGTCCCGGATCGGTGAGCAAGCGCAGATCTGAGTGCGCGTGCATGTCGATGAATCCCGGTGCGAGGACATACCCGGATTCGGGCGCGATCGTCTTGTCCGCACCAGACAACGTTCGAGGGCTTGCGATTTCGGTGATCCGGCCCTTGTCGACCAGGACGTCGGCACGGTAGCTGGCCGCGCCGGTGCCGTCGACGACGTCGACGTCTCGGATCAATAGATCGGTCATAGCTACGCGCCTTGCCTAGAAGTAGGTGTGAATCAGATCGACGATGCGCGGATTCGCCGTGCCGGCGTCATCTACAACGGGTATCAGGCGCCATTTGTCGAACGCTGTGCAGGGATGCGAGAGGCCCAATCGCACCACGGTTCCCACCGGGACATCGTCAGGGCCGCCACAGGGCAGGCGCAGGAAGGCGTGCTGATCGTTGAGCGCGGTGACTTCAGCCTTATCGAGCACAGCGGGCTCCGCGCCCGATATCCACTGCGGCACCGGCAATCCCTCGTCGAAGGGCAGGTCCCGTTTGCCCGCGTCCAGCAGCGCGAGTTCGGGCTCGGGCCGCGAGACCGTGCGCGCCCAGCCGTGCATCGCCGATCGCAGTGGGTGCTCCGCGCGCCCCGGGATGAGCGGTGAGATACCGGCGTAGAACCCGTCGTCGTGGATCACGTAAGCGCCGGACCGCAGCTGCACTGAGGTGCGAACCCCGTGCTCGGCCTGCTCGTCGGCGAGGTGCGCCAGCCTCTCGACCACGAGGTCCTGATAGGCGCTGCCGCCGGCGGTGACGATCGCATCAGCAGGGTAGAGCCCGTCGGCCGAAATCTGCTGGTGTAGTTGGCCTAGTCGGTCAAGGTAGGTTCGGACGGCAGATAGACCGGCGGGCTCGCGGTCGTGACTCAGTGCGCCCTCGTAACCGCCGACGCCGGCCAGCGTGAGCCGCGCCGAGCGGTGGATCGCCACTGCAACCGCCCGCGCCGAGTCCATGGTGCGAGCGCCGGTGCGTCCCCCCGGCCCGCCGAGCTCCACGATCAGGTTGACCGGCCGTTCGTTCGGCGTCGATGCAAGGACGCGATCCATGAGCTCCACGGTTTGGACGCTGTCCGCCCAGGCGAAGAACTCGAATGACGGGTCTGCATCCAATTCCGCGGCCAGCCACGCCAGCGCCGCGGGATCAACGATGGCATTTGCGAGCATGATCCGGCCGACGCCGAACGACCGCGCGAGCTGTACCTGCCACGGGGTGGCCAGCGTGATTCCCCACGCTCCGGCGTCGAGCTGGCGAGCCCACACCTGCGGCGCCATCGTCGTCTTGCCGTGCGGCGCGAGCCGAACCCCCGCCGATCGGGCCCAATTGGCCATCACCGACACATTCGACTCGAGCGCGGCTCGGTCGAGTGTGAGCAGTGGCGTCGACATCGCGTCGAGGGTCGGCCGGGTGCGCAGGAAATCGCGGACCGTCTTACCCCACGCCTCGCGCGGGAGGCCCTTGTGCTGCGGGCCGAGCACCCGGTCGCTCAGGGCGCCGACGGCGCCTTTGTCGATCACGGCCGTTCTCCTTGCGTTGCGTATTTTGCAACGAACATTGCGTCAGATGTTCGTTGCAGTTAGTCTGCAACAGACACGATGTGACCGCAAGTACTCGAAGGGGATTAGTGTGATTTCTCCTACATCGGCCCGGCCGAGTGCGGTCACGCTGGGCGAAGGTCTCGCGGTGCTGGTGGGGCGTCCGGGGCCGCTGGAGGATTCCGCGAGCTTCGACAGGACGGCCGGTGGCGCAGAGGCCAACGTTGCGGCGGTGCTGGCTCAGTTCGATGTCGACACCGCGTGGCTCTCGCGAGTCGGAAACGACGGATTCGGCCGCTACTTGGTGCGTCATCTCGCCCGCCGGGGTGTTGACGTGTCCGGTGTCGTCGTCGATCCCGCCCGTCCAACCGCGATCTATGTCAAGGAGCGGGGCGGCGGCTCCGGCGCAGCCACCGACCTGGCTCTCGGCGACAGCCGCATGCTCTACTTCCGCACCGGATCCGCGGCCAGCGCACTGTCACCGACCGACCTCACGGCTCCGGCGGCCCGATGGCTGTTGAACAGGTCAGCGCTCGTGCATACCACCGGAATCACCGCCGCGTTGTCGGAATCCA
Source organism: Mycobacterium sp. (assembly GCA_035634855.1). Lineage (GTDB taxonomy): Bacteria > Actinomycetota > Actinomycetes > Mycobacteriales > Mycobacteriaceae > Mycobacterium. The sequence goes on along the minus strand of DASQCE010000339.1, from coordinate 2,797 downwards.
CCACTCGGCTGATCGATGACCTGGTTGCGATGCCGCGACGCCAGTCGGTCAGCTTCGATCTGAACTATCGGCCGGCGCTGTGGGGCGCGCGCTCGTCGGACCCGGCCGAGGTGCTCGGGCGCCACATTCGGGGCAGCGACGTCGTCTTCGTTGGCGCCGACGAAGCGCTCGCGGTGTTCGGAACTGAGGATCCCGCGCGGTTGCGGGCCCTCTTCCCCGAGCCCGAGCACTTCGTTGTCAAGAATGACGCCCACTCGGTCACCGGCTTCCAGCGTCGCGAGCGGGTCGACGTGCCCGCATTGCGCCTTGGCGTGGTGGAGAAGATCGGGGCCGGCGATGCGTTTGCGGGGGGCTTCCTCGCCGGGCTGTTGCACGGCCTCGGACATCTGGAACGGATCCGGCTCGGGCACCTCTGTGCCGCCGCGGCGTTGACCGGCCACGGAGACGTGGCCGAGTTGCCGGGCAGGCAGAGACTCGAAGAACTGGCATCGCTCGATTCGGCGGCGTGGACACGCCTGGACTACGCGGGGAGCAGCTCCGCATGAGCCAATCGCTTTCCCGCGCACTGACCATCCTTGGCGAGCTCGGCGAGGGCTCGAAATCCCTCGAGGAACTGGCCACGCGGCTCGACGTGCACAAGTCGACCGTGCTCCGGCTGCTGCGCACGATGGAGTCCGAACGCGTCGTCCGACGCGACGCCGGCCACCGTTACGGTCTGGGCTCGCGGCTCTTCGAGCTCGCCAACCGGGCGTTGGAGCACCGCGATGTCCGGACCGTGGCACGGCCGCACCTGAGTGCGCTGAACTCCAGCACCGGCCAGACCATCCACCTGGCGACCTACGAGTCGGGTGAGGCGGTCTACATCGACAAGTTCGACGCCATCCAGAGCGTCCGGATGTACTCCCGGGTCGGTCGTCCGGCGCCCCTCCACTGCACGGCAGTTGGGAAGGTTCTGGTGGCGGGTCGCCCGCGATCGGAATGGCGGCAGATTGCCGAGCGGATCGAATACGCCAAGTTCACCAATCGCACGATCGACTCGCCGGAGGTCTACCTTGCAGAGCTCGAATTGGTTGCGGAGCGGGACTTCGCCGAGGATCACCAGGAACACGAGAGCTTCGTGAACTGCATCGGTGTGCCCGTCCGCGATGGCACCGGTGCAGTGGTGGCCGCGGTGTCGATGTCCGTCCCCGACATGCTTCTCGACCATGAACAGGTGCTGGCCGCGCTGCCTCAGGTGCGCGCGGCGGCCGACGCCATTTCTGACGAGCTCGGCTGGTCTCCGGCCGCATAAAACATGAAAGGTTCGATATGACCGACAAGATCGCCGTGACCACCGCAGATGCTCCCGCCCCGGCGCACACCTTCTCCCAGGGCGTGCGAAAGGGATCGTTCGTGCAGGTTTCCGGCCAGGGACCGGTCGACCCGGCGACCAACGAGTACCTGTACCCGGGAGATGTCGCGGCCCAGACCACGCGCACACTGCAGAACGTCAAGGCGATCATCGACGCGAGCGGTGCGAGCTTCGACGACGTGATAATGCTGCGGGTCTACCTCACCAAGCGCGAGGACTTCACTGCGATGAACGACGCTTACGGCGAGTTCGTGTCGGCAAATACGAGCGGTGCCGTGCTTCCCTGCCGCACCACGGTTTTCACCGGCCTGCCGCGCGGCGAAATGCTTATTGAAATCGACGCGATCGCGGTCACCGGGTAATCCCGTCAGCATGTGATCCCACCTCGCATATGATCTTGAAAAGTCATTGGTAGACATCTTCCAAATGTTGTCGGTTGCGAATCGCTCAGCGGGGTACAGTCGCGCAATGACGGCACGACCGGACACCCGGTACACCGGACCGACGATGTGGACACGTGCCCGGTGGTTGCTGAAGGCGGGTCCAAGCGACTACATGCTGGCGATGAGCGTGGCGTCGGCCTCCCTGCCGGTTATCGGGAAACACCTTGAGCCACTTGGCGCCGCGACGGCGATGGGTATCTGGGGTTACCGCCATATGCCGGATTTCCTCGGCGCCACCGCGCGTTCCTGGTTCGAGCCCGGCAACGCCGAGCTGCGACAGCAGGAACGCGATGCCACCAACGCCGTCACGGAAGCCGCACTGCGCGGCATCGTGGCTGCCAAGGATCTGGAGATCGAGTGGCCTGCGCCCGAAAGTGCCCCGCCGCTGTGGAAGTTCCTTCAGCACCGTCGCAGCGTGCACCGCACCTCGGTGCGCTACGGCAACCTTCCGTCCCAGCTGCTGGACGTCTGGCGCCGCAAAGACTCCCCCGCAAGCGGGAGGTGCCCCCAGCCCGGAGAGCCGGCCCCCGTGCTGATCTTCGTGCCGGGCGGTGCCTGGGTGCACGGCAGCCGCCTGCTGCAGGGCTATGCGTTGATGTCGCATCTGGCCGAGATGGGCTGGGTGTGCCTATCCATCGACTACCGCGTGGCGCCACACCACCGCTGGCCCGCACACATCACCGATGTCAAGACCGCGATCGCCTGGGCGCACGCTAACGTCGACAAGTTCGGCGGCGACCGCAATTTCGTTGCGGTAGCGGGATGTTCGGCGGGTGGACACCTGTCGGCGCTGGCCGGACTTACCGCCAACGACCCGGAGATGCAGTGCGAACTGCCGGAGGGCTCCGACACCTCCGTCGACGCGGTGGTCGGCATCTACGGTCGCTACGACTGGGAGGACCGGTCGACGGCGGAGCGGGCACGCTTTGTCGACTTCCTCGAACGGGTAGTGGTCGGACGCAAGCTCTCGAAGCACGCCGACGTGTTCCGCAAGGCGTCGCCG